>JBIIHO010000222.1:0-3476 GCA_044235605.1 Steroidobacteraceae bacterium
GGCAGCGAATACGTCCGCCGCCGTCACGCGCGGCGTACCGACGCGTTGCAGCTCGGAGGCGAGTACGTTGAGCAGCACTTCGGAGTCGGAGGACGTATTGAGATGACGACGCTCTTCGCGGATGAGCACGTCGGCGAGTTCGGTCGCGTTGGTGAGATTGCCGTTATGACCGAGCACAATGCCGTAGGGCGCGTTCACATAAAACGGCTGCGCCTCGGAGACGTTATCGCCGCCGGCGGTCGGATAACGCACATGTCCGATGCCGATGTTGCCGCGTAGTTCGAGCATGTCTTGCTGACTGAAGACATCGCGCACGAGGCCCTGCCCCTTGCGCATGCAGACGAGACCGTCGACGGCGGTGACGATACCGGCGGCGTCCTGCCCGCGGTGCTGCAGCACTGTCAACGCGTCATAGAGCCGCGAGTTGACGGGACTTTTACCGACGATACCTGCAATGCCGCACATGGGTTCGCCTCGTGATGATCAGGTGGGAGCGCTCGGGCGCCCGACAATACTTTGATTACGGAGGAGCGCCTCGAAGTCGACGAGACTGTCGAGAAGCTCTGCAGAGGTGGTGGCGGCCGTGCGCAGTTTCGAGGCCTTCCAGACTTCGTCGTCTTCGATCCCGAACTGCAGCGCGATCAGCGTGACGAAACCGACGACGATGGCGCCACGCGCTGCGCCGAACAGCATGCCGAGCATGCGGTTGATGGGCGCGAAGAGGGTCGCATTGATTTTTTTGCTCAACAAAATGCCGATGAGCGCCACGATGATGAACGTGACGATGCCGACGAGCACGCAGGCGACGAGGCCTTGATATTTGGCGTTGGTGATGAACGACTCGACGTAGGGCCGCGCGAGTTCGCCGTAATGGGAGCCGACGTAGAGCGCGACGACCCAGGAGAGGAGACTAAAGACTTCAGCGACGAGGCCGCGCATGAGACCGAGCACGGCGAAGACCAGGAAGACGACGGTGATGATGATATCCAGCCACGTCATGCCTTAACCTCTGGCCGCGCAAGAGAGCGCGGCGCGAATTCTACTTCACGACCGAACCTTTGTGCCCGGCATCGGCGAGTTTCTTTGCGAGCGCGTTCGCCGCCGCTCGATCGATCTCAGGTCCGACGCGAACGCGGAACATCGTCTTGCCCGAACGCGTGATCTCATCGACCACAACAGCAAATTTCTTGTCGCGCAGCTGACGCTCGAGGCGACGCGCGCTCGATGAGCTGACGAATACACCAATCTGCACGTAGTAGCTGCCCGCGGGCTTGGCGGCAGGCTTGGGTTCGGCTTTGGGCTCGACTTTGGGTTCCGGCGCAGACGCTGCTTTGGCGACGGCCTTGGGCTCGACCTTGGGTTCAGCCTTGGGCGCGGGCGCTACGGTCGCCTGATCAGGGACCGCCGCAACCGCAGGCGCAGGCGGCGTCGCATTGGCAGGAGGCGGCGTTGTGGCCGGCACGGGTAATTCGATGGGCGCTTCGGCGGCGGGTTGCGGCTGCGCTTGCGGTTGCGGCAGCGCCGACGCGGGGGCGGAAGCGGATTCGGTGAGGTCGACTTCGAAGCGGCGCTCGCCGTCACCCGCATTGTTGGTGGCAGCCGACGACGACTTTGCGGCCTCGCCGGAACCGGTCAGCAACTCCGGTAACAGCAGTACGGCCAGCAAAACGAGAATGACGGCACCGGTGAGCCGGTGTTTGAGCGCAGTGTCCAAGCCCGAAATTATAAACCAAGCCAGTCGAGCGCCGGGCCGACGACGTGAAAGGATCCGAAGACGACGATGCGATCGCCGCGACGAGCGAGCGCCCTCGCCGTCGCACAGCCATGGGAGACGTCAGGTGCGAGCGCGACGCTACGGCAACTTGCCGGTAATCGCGCGCGCAGGTCTTCGGCGGTGCTCCCGCGGGAGCCCTCGAGACCGCAGAGCACCCACTCGTCGATGACTCCGGCGAGCGACTCGCCGATGGTGACGGCGTCCTTGTCCTGCAGGATGCCGACGACGCCGAGGGTCTTACCCTCGGTCGGTGAGGCCTTGAGCGCTTCGGCGAGCACGCGGGCGGAGTCCTCATTGTGCGCGACGTCCAAAATCCACTCGGGGTCGTCCGCCTGCGTCGGCGCGATGCACTGAAACCGACCGCGCAGCTCGGCGGTCGTGAGTCCGCGAGCAAGAAGCTCGCGACTGGGTGTTGGGCAAACCCGCTGCCAGGCGAGGAACGCCGCGATAGCCGTCGCCGCATTGCGCATTTGAATGGGCCCTTTGAGCGCAGGCAACGGGAGGTCCTCGAACGCGTGACCGCTGCCTCGCCAGCGCCAACTCTCACCGTCTTGCTCAAAGAAAAAATCCTGATCGAGCTGCGAGACGGGGCACTGTAGATGCGCGATGGCCGCATGAACGCTCTTCGGCATGTCCGACGACCCTATGATCACAGGTCGTCGCTCGCGGAATATCCCGGCCTTTTCGCGTCCAATCTCTTCGACCGTGGGACCGAGCCAGTCTTGGTGATCGAGCCCGACCGAACACAACACCGCGACATCGGCATCGATGATATTGGTCGCATCGAGCCGACCTCCGAGCCCGACTTCGATGACGGCCGCGCCGACCGCAGCCTCGTCAAAGATTACGAACGCGGCGAGCGTGCCATATTCGAAAAAGGTCAGCGGCGTATCACCCCTCGCCTGCTCGATGCGCTCGAAGGCGCGAATCAACGTGGCGTCATCGACGGGCTGACCGTCGATCGCGATGCGCTCGTTGTAGCGCTGCAGATGCGGCGAGGTGTAGGTGCCCGTACGCAGGCCGGCGGCACGACACAACGCCGACAGGAACGCGACCGTCGAGCCCTTGCCGTTCGTACCGCCGACGATGATCGAGGGGTATTTGGCGGGTAAAAGATTGAGTCGCTGCGCGACATCGCGTACGCGGTCGAGTCCGAGTTCGATCGCGTTGGGGTGCTGCGCCTGTTGGTGGGCGAGCCAGTCAGAGAGCTGCATGGGCAGCCGGAGGCGCCGCGGGCTGACGCATCAGCATGCGCAGCAGCTCGGCGAGGCGCGGCCGAAGATCGCGACGGTCGATGATCTGGTCGATCACGCCATGCTCGAGCAAAAATTCACTGCGCTGAAAGCCTTCGGGGAGTTTTTCACGCACGGTCTGCTCGATGACGCGTGGACCGGCAAAACCAATGAGCGCGCGCGGCTCGGCGATGTTGAGATCACCGAGCATCGCAAGACTCGCCGAGACACCGCCCGTCGTCGGATCGGTGAGCACCGAGATGAACGGCAGACCCGCGGCCTGCAACTCGGTGAGTGCGGCGCTCGTCTTGGCCATCTGCATCAAAGAAAACAGGGCTTCCTGCATGCGCGCACCACCGCTTGCCGAGAAGCAGATGAGCGGTGCGCGATGCTCAATGGCGTGATCGACGGCACGGCGAAAGCGCTCGCCCACGACCGAGCCCATCGAGCCGCCCAAGAACTGGAATTCG
>JBIIHO010000224.1:0-3461 GCA_044235605.1 Steroidobacteraceae bacterium
ATCCCACCTTGCAAACACACTTCGGTAGCGCCTCGCGCGCGGGCCTCGGCGACACGCGATCCGATTTCCTCAAAATCGAGAACGTAGCCCGGCCCCCTCAGGGCTCGCGCGCTGCGTCCTTTCGCGAAGGCACAAAAGCCACAGGAATAGGCGCAGATATTGGTGTAGTTGATATTGCGGTTGACGACGTAACTCACCGCCTCACCGCTCACGGATCGGCGTAGTCCATCCGCTGCGCTGATCACCGCCTGAAAATCGGCACCGTCCGCTGCGAAGAGCTGCGCGAGGTTTTCTTCGTCAGGGGCATCACCATCGAGACAGCGTCGCAGGGTCGCAGCGATGCGCGGCGAGACAGGACCCACCGGATGTTTTGCCCTCGCAAGCTCGACGTAGGCTGCGGGCGGCGCATCACCTGCGCCGGCATACCATCCGCTCTCACGCACATAACCCGACGCATCGAGTCGGCGCAGCACTGCAGTCCGTAACGCTGGATCTACCCAGCGTGCCTCGAGCGCATGCGAGGGTACGACGGGCAACCGCTGCACGAGGGTTCGACCTGCCGCTGCGGTGAGCCGATAGAGTGTCTCGAGCTCGGGCCACGGCGCTTCCGGGTTTACGTGATCGGGCGTCACCGGCGAGACGCCACCCCAATCATTGATGCCGGCATCAATCAAAGCCTGCAACGAGCCAACGCTCAAATTGGGAGGCGCCTGGATGGACATGGACGATCCAAAAATTCGTCGAGCGACCGCGATGGTCCACTGCAACTCCTCGAGCGAAGGCTCGGGCGCCTTCGCCATGCGAGTCCCGGGCTTAGCGCGAAAGTTCTGAATGATGAGCTCTTGCACGTGCCCATGCCGCAGATGCGATTCACGGATCGCAAGCAAGGTTTCGATACGCTCGAGCCGCGTCTCGCCGATGCCGATCAGTAATCCGGTCGTGAACGGAATCGATAACTCACCCGCTATTTCGAGTGTTTCGAAGCGTACGTCGGGATGCTTATCGGGCGAGCGATGGTGCGGACCACCTTTTTGAGAAAGGCGCATCGAACTGCTTTCCATCATGAGGCCCATGGAGGCCGCGACAGGACGCAGACGACGCATCTCCTCACGGGTCATCACCCCCGGATTGAGATGCGGCAGTAAGCCCGTCTCTTCGAATACTCGGCGCGCACAGTACTCAAGATATTCGAGCGTACTCGAGAACCCGACGGCCTCGAGCTCGGCCCGAGCCGAGGGATAACGTAGCTCGGGTTTATCGCCAAGCGTGAAGAGCGCTTCGTCGCAACCCGACGCGGCTCCCTGACGCGCTATCTCGAGCACTTCATCGATCGTGAGATACGCGCGCTGCCCCTTCTTCGGGGGCGCCGCAAACGTGCAGTAGTGGCAGACGTCCCGGCAGAGCTGCGTGAGCGGAATGAATACTTTGCGGGAGTAGCCGACCCGTAATCCGAAACCATCGAGCGTGAGATCGCGTGCTCGCTCAAGAAGTTCGGGTACGTCACCCTCCTCAGCCAGTAAGCGTGCTTGATCCGCGGGCATGGGCTCGGCCTTCAAGTCATCCGGCACATCGACGTCATGCGACAGACCAGGAATCTCGATACGGCTCGCCCGTAACCCCAAGCGAGTGGCCGCCTCAAGATGCGCGGCCGCACTGCGCTCTCCATACTGAGGTAGCAGCGTCGAGGGCAAAGTCATCCATAAGGCATTCGTGCCTTCGCCGTGACGATCTGGCACGACGCCCACCTGTTCGGCCGCGACCCGATCGATTAATCGATCGAGCTCTTCCGCAGTGACTTGCGGCGCATCGGCCGCTACAACGAGCATGGCATCGAAGCGCCCACTCAATGATTGTTGGGCCAGCTGAACGGCCGCATTGAGCCCAGTGCCGTGGTCCTGTAGTAACTCGATACCCGCAGGCAGGTCGACTCGATCTTCCGGACTCACGACGACGATGTGATGGATATGCTTCGCACTCCGCAGCGCCGTAAGCACCCTCGCGAGCATCGACTGAACGAGCGCCGAACGACGGGCGACGGACAAGACCCCCGAGAGTCTCGACTTGCCTTCTCGCGGCGAACGCACGGGGACCACGGCAACGACGCGCATCAACCCGCACTCCGCACGTGAACTTGCGCGGCTCCCGAGTCGGCCACCAGTTTAGTCGCGAGATCGATCGCCACACGTGCCACGCGCTCGCGATCGCCGAGCGTTTTCATGAGCGTTCGAGTCACGCTCACTCGAAGACCCATTGCTTTGAGTGCGGCTCGGGTCTCGAGGGTATCGTCGGACTCATCGATCACTAGCCCATCGATAAGACCTCGGTAGTGGCCCGCAATGGCCGACGCGTTTGCTTCGACGCCGAGCTCCTGCATGATTTTAGTCGTCGGCCCTTTGACGGCCCGACCGCCGATCAGCGGCGAAACCGCAACGATGGGCACGCCGGCGGCACGCAGCGCCAAACGTAGGCCCGGAACTGCGAGAATGGGATCGATGCTGAGATAGGGATTAGACGGACAGAGGATGATCGCTTCGAGAGATCGACTACGCAGCAGATCGAGCACCTCGTTCGTCGGTCTTGCTTGCGCGGCTCCTGCGAAATGCAAGCGTCGAACCTTCGGCATCGCGCGCAGGCGTACGAAGTAATGCTGAAACTCGAGCGAGCCCGCGTCCGTGTCGAGCAAGGTACTGATGGGCGCGTCACTCATCGGCAGTAAACGACTCGCAACGCCGAAACGGTTCGCAAGATCGTTCGTGATCTGCGTCAGGCGCTCACCGTCGGCGAGTCTTCGCGCACGCTCGACATGAAGTACGAGATCACGATCGCCGAGCAGGAACCAGTCCGGACCACCCTGCCGTCGAAGCTCTTCCATGAAGCCGAAGGACTCGTCTGCGCGCCCCCATCCCTGCTCCGGATGAACGACACCCGCGAGCGTGTACAACACCGTATCGAGATCCGGGCAAATGCGTAACCCGAGGTGGGTGAAATCGTCACCCGTGTTGACGAGCACTGCGAGCTCACCTGACGTCAGAAGACGAGAGAGGCCGAGCGCGAGCTTAGCGCCGCCTACACCGCCCGATAACGCCAGCACTTTGGCCGCCCGCTTCACCGAAAAAGATCCCCCTCGCTCGGTCGCACGATGGACCGACCATCCGACAGCGGCAGGGAAAAGTCCAGTCCACGTACGAGTGTGACCGGAATCCCCTCGGTGGACTCACCCATGACGAGCCCTGCGCCTGCAGCCACGGCATCCGCGAGCGCGATTTGCGTACTTTGCAGCGTTCTGCCCTGACGATCCGTCGTTCCGCGCAAATCGAGCACGGCGGCATAACCGGCTACGCCGAGCGCGACATTGACCGTGCCCTCACGCCAAGGACGTCCGAAGCTGTCGCTGATGATGATCGCTGGGTGCTTCGGCGATATCGCCTCGCGCAGCCTACGAGCCGAGGCGTCGCAATCCT
>JBIIHO010000223.1:0-3461 GCA_044235605.1 Steroidobacteraceae bacterium
CTGACGTGCTCTCACCCACCTTGATTCCAAGCTTGCGCTCGCAATGCGCGAGAATGTCTTCTGCGCCGTTAAGCCAACAGCTGATATTCGTGCACACGCTGACATGATGACGACCGCAAGCATGCGTCTCGAACATCGAATAGAACGTGGCGACTTCATACACCTGAATCGAGGGTAGCTTGAGGTACTCCGCCACCGCATCCATGAGGTCCGACGTCAGGAAGCCGTTGTTCTGCTCCTGAACGAACCGCAGCGCCGACAAAGTAGCCGAACGCTGCCGCCCCGCCGGAAAGCGAGAAATCCAACCGTCGATTTCGTGACGGGTGTGCTCAGTGAGTAGCGCTACCTTCTCTCCGTTTCCCGGCTCGAAGAACTGCCCATCGCTCGTCGGTACCCGATTCGTCGAAAGGCTCATCGATCGATCTCTCCGAAGACAATATCCTGCGTGCCGATGACGGCGACGACGTCGGCCAGCATGTGGCCCGTGACCATCTCCTCGAGCGAGGCAAGGTGCGAGAATCCCGGGGCGCGACACTTGAGACGATAGGGCTTGTTTGCACCGTCGCTGACCAAATAAATACCGAACTCACCCTTCGGCGCTTCGACGGCGGCGTAGGTCTCTCCCTCAGGGACGCAATAACCTTCCGTCATCAGCTTGAAGTGATGAATGAGCGATTCCATGTCGCCCTTCATGTCTTCACGACGCGGCGGACGGACCTTCGCGTCCGCCAGCATCACGGGCCCTGGGTTTTTCTTAAGCCACTCGACGCACTGAGCCACAATACGATTTGACTGACGAAGCTCCTCGATGCGCACGAGATAACGGTCGTAGCAGTCTCCGTTTACGCCCACGGGAATATCGAAGTCGAGCTTCTCGTAAACCTCATAGGGCTGCTTCTTTCGAAGATCCCATGCGATACCGGAGCCGCGCAGCATGGGTCCCGAGAAGCCGAGCTGCATCGCCCGCTCCGGGCTGACGACTCCGATATTGACGGTACGCTGCTTCCAGATGCGGTTATCGGTGAGCAACGTCTCGTATTCGTCGATCGCTTTGGGGAAACGCTTGGTGAACGCCTCAATGAAACCCAGCATGCCCGCGCTGCGCGCCTCGTTGAGACGGTCGGATTCTTTCTGAGTGCGCCAGCGAGACGCCTGATAACGCGGCATGTCTTGCGGCAGATCGCGATGAACGCCACCCGGACGATAGTAAGTAGCGTGCATACGCGTACCGGACACTGCCTCGTAGCAATCCATCAGGTCTTCACGCTCTTTGAATGCCAGCAGGAACACGGTCATCGCGCCGATGTCGAGACCATGCGCCCCGAGCCACATCAGGTGGTTCAGGATGCGCGTGATTTCGTCGAACATGACACGGATGTACTGAGCTCGAATCGGCGGCGTGACGCCCACTAAGCGCTCGATCGCGAGCACATAGGCGTGCTCGTTACACATCATGGAAACGTAATCGAGACGATCCATGTAGCCGATCGACTGGTTGAAAGGTTTCGACTCGGCGAGCTTTTCGGTGGCGCGGTGCAGAAGCCCAATATGCGGATCGGCCTTCTGAATCACCTCGCCGTCGAGCTCGAGTACGAGTCGGAGCACGCCGTGCGCCGCAGGATGCTGCGGTCCGAAATTCATCGTGTAGGACTGGATTTCGGCCATGGTGTCAGCCCGCTGCCTTCGCGTCGTTTTCCGGACGGCCAATCAGCGCAGGGTCGTAACGATTGTCGTGTCGAATGACACGCGGAACGAGCGTACGCGGCTCGATGCTGACGGGCTCGTAAACCACCCGTTGCTTTTGCGGGTCGTATCGAACCTCAACATTGCCAATGAGTGGAAAATCTTTACGGAACGGATGACCGATGAAGCCATAGTCGGTCAGAAGGCGACGCAGATCGGGATGTCCCTTAAAAAGGATACCGAAGAGATCGAACGCCTCGCGCTCGAACCAGTTGGCTGCAGCCCAGACGCCGACGAGCGAGTCGACCATCGGTTCATCGTTATCGGCGCAGTACACTCGAAGACGAAGTCGTCGATTGAACTTGACCGACAGCAAGTGCGTGACGACCGCAAAACGCCGACCGGGCACACAGCCCTCGCCCTCGGCAACTGGCGCGGGCAAACCCGCAACCCGTCGATCGACACCTCGCGAGAAACCCGAGCCTGTCGCCGAAAAAGTTTTCCACTCGGACCGGCCGTAGTGCAGGTAATCGACGCCACACAAATCCATCAGCGTGTCGAAACCGAGTTGCGAGTGATCGCGCAGCGCTGTGGCGACTGCCAAGAGATGCGGCGCTTCGCACTCGACCGTCACCTCATCGGGAAGCGACGCAACGCGACGCGCCGAATCGCCGAGAGCCAATGACAAGATCTCTACCCAATCCAGCGTGGTCACGGGTTCACCACGGAGCTCGTACGAGCTATTTTCTTCTGCAACTGGATGATTCCGTAGAGCAAGGCCTCCGCGGTCGGCGGACAGCCCGGCACGTACACATCCACCGGGACAATTCGATCGCAACCACGTACGACGGCGTAAGAATAGTGATAGTAACCACCGCCGTTGGCACAAGAGCCCATTGAGATGACCCAACGCGGCTCGGGCATCTGGTCGTAGACCTTACGAAGTGCCGGCGCCATTTTGTTGACCAGCGTACCCGCGACGATCATGACGTCCGACTGACGCGGACTCGGGCGGAAAACCACGCCAAAACGATCGAGATCGTAGCGAGAGGCACCGGCGTGCATCATCTCGACTGCACAACAGGCGAGACCGAAGGTCATCGGCCAGAGTGAACCCGTTCGCGCCCAGTTGACGAGATTATCGACCTGAGTCGTCACGAAACCGCGCTGGGCAAATTCGTGGGCGGGTGCCTCTTCGGTTAATCCCACTCCAGCGCTCCTTTCTTCCACTCGTAGATGAACCCGACAATCAAAATCGCCAGGAAGATGCCCATCGCGATCAGACCGAAGCCACCGATCGAGTCGAGGGAAACAGCCCAGGGGAAAAGGAACGCAATTTCGAGATCGAAGACGATGAAGAGAATGGCAACAAGGTAGTAGCGCACGTCAAACTTCATGCGCGTGTCTTCGAACGCTTCGAAGCCGCACTCGTAAGCGGACAGTTTTTCTGGATCTTGCGGAGCGCGGGAGAAATAGCGGCCGAACCCGCTGCCGAGGACCAGCAATACGGCTGCGAGGCCCGAGGCCACGCCAAGAAATATGAGTGCAGGCAGATAGTTCGACAGCATTCGATTACGCCCTTGCACGAACGCAACCATCGGTTGCGCAACCCCCGTGCTCAAAGCGCGCGAATTGTAGCAGGATGTCGATCGAGTTTGGTGCGGACGGGGAGACTCGAACTCCCATACCTTGCGGCGCTAGCCCCTCAAGCTAGTGTGTCTACCAATTCCACCACGTCCGCGATAACGATCGATGATTACTGAGCCGGTGTGGTCGAC
>JBIIHO010000225.1:0-3458 GCA_044235605.1 Steroidobacteraceae bacterium
ATCGAGCGCAGAGATACGCCCTGTTTTGACACCCTCGACACGGAGTCGCTTTTCGAGCGATTCGGCGCGTTCGGCCATCTCCAAAACCTCTTGCAATAAGCCGAGCGCATTACCGGGTTCGACACGGCGGTAGACCGGATAGCAGAGACGGTCTCGTACATCGGTGGGTTCCAATACGAGCTCTGAGAGTTTACGACCGAGTCGGTCATCAGGTGCGGAGTACTGCAGGCCGCGCGGGAAAATCATCAGACGCATCACACCGGCCAGAAAGCGGTTCGGAAAGTTGCGAAGGAAAGCGTGCAACTGCTCTTGCGCCTTATAGAGGAGATTGCGACACGCCCACTCGACTAGCGGGAAATCCTCAGGTCGACGACCTTGGTTCTCGTAGTGCTTGAGCACCATCGAGGCGAGATACATGCAGGAGAGAACGTCACCTAGTCTCGCGGAAAGGTTTTCTTTCTTTTTGAGGTAACCGCCTAGACTCAACATTGCAACGTCTACGGCAAAAGCAAAGCTCGCCGAGAAGCGCACGATATTTTGGTAGTAACGCGCGACGGGACCCTCGACGGGCGCCGCAGTGAAGCGAGCATTCGTCATCGCCATGACGAGTGAGCGCACCGCGTTACTCAGGGTGAACCCGACATGCCCGAACAAAGCGCTATCAAAATCTTTCACGCCCTGTGCGCGGTTCGGATTACGGGCAGCCTCCATTTCTTTGAGTACGAACGGATGACAGCGGATCGCACCTTGACCGAAGATGATGAGGCTGCGCGTCAGGATGTTTGCACCCTCGACGGTGATTGCGACTGGTACCACCTGATAGCCACGA
Organism: Steroidobacteraceae bacterium; assembly: GCA_044235605.1. Classification (GTDB taxonomy): domain Bacteria; phylum Pseudomonadota; class Gammaproteobacteria; order Steroidobacterales; family Steroidobacteraceae; genus UBA964. Next base: position 830 of record JBIIHO010000225.1, read on the forward strand.
CCGAGGTAATTACGGGGGCCGAGGCAGATGCCCTTGCCGCCATGAATGTCCATGGCATCGTTGGCGATCTGTCGGCTCATTTCGGTGACGTGATATTTCAGCATCGCTGAAGGCACTGATGGACGCTCGCCACCATCGATGGCACCAGCGGTAACGGAGCGTGCGGCGTCCATGGTGTAGGTGAGTCCCACCATCTTGGCGAGCACGCTCTCAACACCTTCGAACTTGCCGACGGGCATGTTGAACTGCCGACGAATGCGCGCATACGCACCCGTTGCAAAGACGGCCGCCTTGCCACCACCGGTACCGCTAGATGGCAGCGAGATACATCGACCGACGGAGAGCTGTTCGACGAGCATTCGCCAGCCTTGGCCTGCCATCTTTGGGCCGCCAATGATGAAGTCGAGAGGAACGAACACATCAGTGCCTTTGATGGGGCCGTTTTGGAAAGGCACGTTGAGCGGAAAGTGGCGACGCCCGATACTGATTCCCGGGGTCTCCCGCGGGATCAGCGCGCAGGTGATGCCGATATCCGTGGTGCTACCGAGCAGACGCTCCGGATCGAACATCCGGAATGCCAACCCGATGACCGTGGCGACCGGTGCAAGCGTGATATAGCGCTTCGAGAAATTGAGTTTGAGGCCGATGATCTCACGACCCTGCCACATACCTCGGCATACGACACCGGAGTCCGGGAGTGAGGCGGCATCCGAGCCGGCGCGCGGTCCCGTCAGTGCAAAACAGGGAATGTCTTCGCCGCTGGCGAGTCGGGGTAGATAGTAGTTCTTTTGTTCGTCGGTACCGTAGTGTTGAAGGAGCTCACCCGGACCCAATGAATTAGGTACTGCAACCGTGGAGGAGACTACGGCACTGCGACTCGAAAGTTTGGCGAGAACGCAGGAGTGCGCATAAGCCGAGAATTCCAGGCCACCGTATTTCTTTGCGATGATCATTGCAAAGAAACCGTTACGCTTGAGGAAGTCCCATACTTCGGGCGGCATGTCGCCGCGACGATGCGTGATATCGAAGTCGTCGATCATGCGACAGAGTTCTTCACACGGACCATCGAGGAAGGCTTGCTCTTCGGCAGTAAGTTTCGGAGCCTTGGCACCGAGCAACTTCGACCATTCCGGTTTTCCGGTGAATAGCTCTCCGTCCCACCATACCGTGCCGGCTTCGAGCGCCTCGCGCTCGGTGGTCGACATCGCCGGCAGCATCCGACGGTAAATCTTCATGAAGGGCCGCGTCACCCACTTTTGACGCAGGGGCGTGACGTTGAGCAGTGCGAGACCCGCGAACAGCAACCAAAGAAATCCTTTCCACAGGCCTGCAGGCTCGCCGATCGCCGAGTAGGCGACGAGCAGCACACCGAAGGTGACGGTGTAGGCGAGCAAGCTCAGTCTCTTGTAGGCGAGATAGAGCAAAGCCGCGATGAAAAGGATCGCGATGACGCCGCCCTTGAGCGTCAGGGCGAGTCCCGTGAGGACCAGCAGGGCGAGGGCGATGAGGATGTGGGTCATGCAGAGAAGACTACTGCATGCCCAATCCATCTTTAAAGAGCGGCGTCACGCCGCCCGAGATCAACCGATGAGGTCTTTGACTCCGTCGCGCTCCTCCAGGAGTTCCTGGTGGGTGGCGTCCATGCGCTTGCGGCTGAATTCGTCGATGGCGAGACCCTGGACGATTTCGTACTGACCGCCTCGACAGACCACCGGGTACGAATAGATCACGCCTTCGGGGATGCCGTAACTACCGTCGGACGGGATGCCCATCGACACCCAGTCACCCTGAGCGGATCCGCGGAACCAGTCACGGATGTGATCGATGGCGGCAGAGCCCGCCGACGCGGCCGACGAGGCGCCGCGCGCCTTGATGATGGCCGCACCGCGCTGCTGTACGGTGGGGATGAAGGTTTTCTCGATCCAATCGGCATCGACGAGGCTACGAGCGGGCTGGCCTTTGACGAAGCAGTGGTTGATGTCGGGATACTGGGTCGCCGAGTGGTTTCCCCAGATGATCATTTTTTGGATGTCGTTCACGTGATTGCCGGTTTTCTCGGCCAATTGCGACAAGGCCCGGTTGTGATCGAGACGCGTCATCGCCGTGAAGCTCTGGGGCTTGAGCGACGGCGCGTTCTTCATGGCGATCAATGCGTTCGTGTTCGCAGGGTTTCCGACGACAAGCACGCGAATATCGCGGGCGGCTACGTCGTTCAGGGCCTTGCCCTGAGCAGAAAAGATCTGGGCATTGGCCAAAAGCAGGTCCTTGCGCTCCATTCCCGGTCCGCGCGGACGCGCGCCAACGAGCAGAGCCGCGTGACAGTCCTTGAACGCAACCCGAGCATCATCGGTCGCGACGACTTTATTGAGCGTCGGGAAAGCGCAGTCGTTGAGCTCCATGACGACGCCCTGCAGGGTGGGCAGAGCCGGCGTGATCTCGAGTAGGTGCAAGTTGACCGGCTGGTCCGGGCCGAGCATGGCTCCAGAGGCGACACGGAAGGCGAGGGCGTAGCCGATCTGGCCAGCGGCGCCCGTAATGGCGACATTCAAAGGCTGCTTCATCTCGAGAGTCTCCGGGGAAACAAGTTGTTTTCGCGCGCGGATTCTACGGTATCGCCCCCGAGGAAAGA
>JBIIHO010000226.1:0-3456 GCA_044235605.1 Steroidobacteraceae bacterium
AGACGGTTATCGTAGGCGCGGAAGTAAAGCAGCACGGCTTTCTTGAGCCAGTCGTTCACCACCCAATGCCCATCGCGTTTCTCGGCGACGCGGGCTTTTCCCGAATCGAGCAGATCGAGCGCTTCATCGAGCGCCACTTTAAGTTCGCGCGAGATGCTTTTCGGATTGATCTCGGTGCGTTGCTCGAAAGCGGCTTCGACAAGGGTGCGGAGGGCGGCGTGTTCGGTGCTCATGGCGGGTTGCTCGGAATGCAGTAGAAGGGTGGTGGTGGAAGGTCAACGGCTCGCGGCAAAACGGGCGATGCGCTCGGCGGCCTCGACGCACTCCTCGACGCTCGCCACCAAAGAAATGCGCAATCGACCGGTGCCGGGGTTGCGGCCGTTCACGGTGCGTGCGAGGTAACTGCCTGGCACGACCGTGACGTTCTCGTGTGCGAAAAGGTCGCGCACGAAGCGCTCGTCGTCGCCACGAGTATCAGCCCACAAATAAAAGCCGCCCTCGGGCGCCGTGAAATCGAGGTAAGGCGCGAGGAGGGGCATGACCTTCGCGAACTTCTCGCGATAGAGCCTGCGGTTTTCGACAACGTGTGCTTCGTCGCTCCACGCCGCGATGCTTGCGGCTTGAGTGGGTAGCGGCAGTGAGCATCCGTGGTAGGTTCGATAGCGTAGAAAGCCCTCGAGTAGCGCGGCATCGCCCGCGACGAAGCCCGAACGCAGGCCGGGCAAGCTCGAGCGCTTCGAGAGGCTGTGAAACACCACGCAGCGTTCGAACCCTGAGCGGCCGTCGGCCACAGCGGCCGAGAGAAGCGATGGCGGCGGGTTGGACTCGTCGGGGTAGAGCTCGGTGTAGCACTCGTCCGAAGCGACGATGAAATCGTGTTTTTCGGCGAGCGCGAGCACACGACGCCAATCTTTGACGCTCATCACCGCGCCGCCCGGATTACCGGGGCTGCAGAGATAGAGCAGCTGTACCCGATTCCAGACGTCGGCCGGCACCGCATCGAGATCGGGCAGAAAGCCGTTCGAGGCGGGCGTTTCAATGAAATAAGGCTCGGCCCCTGCGAGCAGTGCTGCGCCTTCGTAGATTTGATAGAACGGATTCGGCATCGCGACGAGGGGCGCGCCGCGCGAGCCCGAAGCACTGCTGTCGATGGCCGCTTGCGCAAACGCGAAGAGCGCTTCGCGCGTGCCCGACACGGGCAAGACGTTTGATCTGCGCACTGCGTCTGCGCCGAGACCGAACCGTTGCTCCAGCCAGCGCGCGCAGGTGTCGCGCAGTTCGTCGCTGCCGGCGGTCGTGGGGTAGGCGCTGTAGCCCGCGAGCGAGTTTTTGATCACCTCGAGCACGAACGGCGGCGGCGCATGCTTCGGCTCGCCGATCGATAGCGCAATCGGCGAGAGATGCGCGGGCGGCGTGACGCCCGCCTTGAGTGTGGCGAGTCGCTCGAACGGATAGGGCTGGGTTTTTTTGAGTTCCGGGTTCATGCGGCGCGGCGTCGTTCGAGGGCTTCGGTGAGACGCGCGACGAGTCGCTGTGCCCGATCGTCGGCGAGGGGGCCGTGCCCCACATCGCTGACGTAAAACACGTCTTCGGCGCGTTCACCGACCGTCATGATCTTTGCGCCGAGTAAGTCGATGCGCTCTTCCATCATGACTTTGCCTATGTCGCAGAGCAGGCCCGGTCGGTCGGCGGCGATGATTTCGAGCACGGAGCGCTGGTTGCGCTCGTCCGCCGTGACGCTGATCTGAGTCCGCGTATTGAAAAGTCGAGCCTGACGCGGCGCTCGACGCGAGACGGCGAGCACGGTATCTCGCGGTGCCGCGAGTGAGCGGGTGAGGGCGTATTCGATCTCGCCGTGGCGCTCGACGTCGGCGATGGGCGTGCCGTCTTCTTCAAGTACGTGATACAGGTCGATGCTGTTGCCATCACCGGTCGGGGTGATACGCGCATCGACGATGTTGAGGCCGAGCTGATCGAGCACGGCCGTCGTACGCGCGAAGCCGTGCTGGCGATGCGGCGCGTAGGTCATGATGGAGGTCGTGCCGCGCTCGCTCTCGGCTTGCACCGACACCACGGGATCGTCGCTTCCGGGTTCGCGTGCGGCGAGCACCCTCGTATGCCAGGCGATCTCTTGTGGCGTGTGGCGCAAGAAATAGGCTTCAGAGAGCATGGCCCATACGCCATCGACCGCAGTGCCCGCGACACCCGTGGCTGCGAGTAGCTCGCGAGCCTGCGACTGGTTCTCCTGTTTGAGCTCGTCCTGGTCGATGGGCGTCTCGAGCCCGCGACGCAGGGCGCGCTTCACGCGGTCATGAAATTCGCTGAAGAGCGAGGCTTTCCAGGAGTTCCAGAGACGCGGGTTCGTCGCGCGCACGTCGGCTGCGGTGAGCACGTAGAGATGATCGAGGTGAGTCTCATCGCCCACGAAGCGTGCGAATTCATTGATGACCGCAGGATCGGCGATGTCCTGCTTCTGCGCCGTGAGCGAGAGCTGCAGGTGATTGCGCACGAGCCAGGCGACGAGACGTGCGTCGTAGCGCGAGAGACCTTGCTCGAGGCAAAAGGCCTCGGCATCGACGGCGCCGAGCTCGGAGTGATCGCCGCCGCGTCCCTTGGCGATATCGTGAAAGAGCGCGGCGAGATAGGCGACTTCGGGTCGCGGCAGCGACTGCATGATCTGCGAGAGATTCGGGAGCTCGTGGTTGAAACGCGGCAACGCGAGGCGGCGTAGGTTGCTCACCACGAAAAGCGTATGCGCATCGACCGTATAGGCGTGGAAGAGGTCGTACTGCATACGTCCGACGATTCGCCCGAACGAGGGGATATAGCGCCCCAGCACGCCGTAGGTGTTCATGCGGCGCAATTCATTGGTCACGCCTGCCGGCGCCCGCAGGATCTCCAAAAAAAGCCGGTGGTTACGCGGGTTCTGCCGAAACTCCTCGTCGATCAGCCAAAGATTTTGTTCGATGGCGCGAATGGTGTGGGCGCGTACGCCGCGGATGTCGGGGTTTTGCTGCAGCAGGGCGAAGACTTCGAGCAACGTCGAGGGCTGGCGCACGAAGACGTCGTCGTGCATCGCCTCGAGATAGCCGTTCGTGACTTGAAAGCGCGGATTGAGCGGCACCGGGTCGGCGCTCTCATCGAGGATGGCCTCACGAAAGAGCTGCAGCAGCAGTTCGTTGAGCAGGCTCACGTCGAGCACGGTGCGGTAGTAGCGCTGCATCAGCTGCTCGACGGCGAGCGTGAAGGTGGCATCTTCATAGCCGAAGAGGCCCGCGAGCTTCATCTGGTGATCGAAGAGCAGACGATCTTCGCGACGACCGGTCAAGGTGTGCAGCGCAAAGCGCACGCGCCATAAAAACGACTGCGCGGCCTGCAGCCGCCGGGCCTCCGCCTGCGTCAAAAAGCCTTTCTTCGCGAGCTCTTCGAGCGTGTTCACGCCGAAGTGACGCTTGG
>JBIIHO010000227.1:0-3433 GCA_044235605.1 Steroidobacteraceae bacterium
AGAATCAGTGTGAAAATACTGCGGATCGTATCGGCGAGCGAACTCGAGCATCTCCTCTCGATCGACAGCCTGCTCGCCGGATTCGGCGTAATCTCCGACGGCGATATCTTCGAAGTATTTTTTACCGGAATGACGCATCATCGAGCCCTGTGCCATGAATCTTGAACAAAGAATTCGTCGTCTTGAAGACCGGGATGCCATACGCAACCTGATCGCCCGCTACGGCCGCCTCGTCGATGAGCGCGACATCGAAGGGGTCGGCATGCTCTTCACGCGAGACGGATCGTTTCGCTCGGTCGACGGCAAGATCGTCTCGACCGGTCGAGACGCCGTGATCGAACAGTTTCACAAGCGTTACGCAGTTCTCGGGCCGAGCAATCACTTCACCCACGATATGTTCATCGAGCTCGACGACACCGACCCCGACGTCGGCTCCGGCTGGGTGAACTCCCACGCCGAAGTGGTTCGTAACGGTGTCGCACTCTGGGCGGCCCTGCGCTATCACGACCGGTATCGACGCGAAGAAGAGGTGTGGCGATTCCACGTTCGCGAGCTGCATTTCTTCTACTACCTGTCGCCCAAAGATTATCCGGAAATGCTCGGAAAACTGATGAGAAACCGCGCGTACCCCGAGCCTCTACCGGCAGATTTCCCGGAAAACTCGAACACTTGGAAGGATTACTACTCGAAGTATCCTCAGCGAGGCTGACGCCCGTCGCGCAGTTCGCGCAACTTGCGCTCGAGGTAATCGACGACGCGCCGGTCACGCTCGGTTTCCTTGTGCACGAGGAAGCTGATCGCCATTCCCTCGAGCACATAGCGCGTCAGATCTAGAGCCACATCGAAGGTTTCATCATCGGTGTGCCAGTCTGTGAACACCTCTCGCGCCGTCCGATGCCACTCGTTTTCGAATGCTTCCTGTGCAGGACGCAGAATTTGTGCGAGCTCGGGATCGGTGCGGGCGGCAACGACGAGCTCAAAGAATGCGACGAACATCGGATGCCGAACGTGCTGCCAATACGCCTCGAGATTGGCTCGCAACCGATCCCCTTCGCCGTTAGTCGGGCCGCGCTGAGCGGCGCGACGAAACGCCTTGAGGCGCTTGGCATGAAGGTACTCGACGGCGGCGCGAACGATATCCACCTTGGATGGAAAATGATGGAGCATCGCGCCACGCGATAATCCCGCGCGAGCGGCGATCACCGTGGTGGTCGTCCGGGAGTACCCCAAGTCAACAAAACACTTGATGGCCGCCTCGATGATAAGCGTCCGCGTGGCGGCGCTTTTCTGGGCTTGCCAGCCGGTGATTTCGGGTTCCGCAGCGTCGATTCGTTTGGGCATGACCGTGACCTTGCCGGCGAACGAAAAAAAAGTCAAAGGTGATTGAAACCGACAGCCGTGCTTGATACCGTTTTCAGGCGCCGGCTACGGGTTGACCCGCCGCTCGCGGCCATTTTGGCACAACTTACTTCTATTACCCGGAGGACAGGGATATGGGACGCGTCGAAGGTAAAGTGGCAATCGTCACCGGGGGATCCCAAGGACTGGGCAAGGCGGACTGCGAGGCGCTCGTTCGTGAAGGCGCCAAGGTCATGATCACTGACATCAAGGTGGCCGAGGGCAAAGCCCTCGCCGACGCCCTCAACGCGCAGCGCGCCGGAAGCGCCGCCTTCATGGAACTCGATGTCCGCGACGAGGCTCGCTGGCAGGAAGTCATCGCTGCGACGGTCAAGCAATTCGGCAAACTCAACGTGCTCGTGAACAACGCAGGCTTCGTCGTGCCGGCCACGCCTGAGGCCACGACGCTCGAACAGTTCAAGATGCACAACGCCGTGATGAGCGAAGGGACCTTCCTCGGCTGCAAGCACGCGATTCCTGCAATGCAGGCGAGCGGTGGCGGCTCGATCGTGAACATGTGCTCCGTCGCCACTCACCTCGGCTACCCGATTTTCTTTGCCTATTCGGCGGCCAAGGGCGCCGTGCGTGCGATGACGAAGTCGATCGCCATCTGGTGTCAGATGCAGAAGTACAACATTCGCTGTAACTCACTACACCCGGGTGCGACCGACACTCCGATGATCGAAGAGGCCAATCGACTGCTCGGTCTCACTCGCGACTTCTACACCCAGAGTGGACCGGGACTGGGTCAGCCTGAGGACGTGGCGAATGTCGTCGTATTCCTCGCCTCGGATGAATCTCGATACATCAATGGTGCCGAACTGTTGCTCGACAACGGCCTCACCATTCAGTAACTGACAGGAGACAACCAGAATGGATCTCGGATTGCGCGGCAAGCGAGCACTCGTCACGGGTGCCACCAAAGGAATTGGCAGAGCGATCGTCGACCTACTGGCAGCAGAGGGTTGCGACGTCGCGCTCTGTGCGCGCAGCGAGGACGAAGTCGAATCTGCGGTACGTGAAATCAAAACCAAGGGCGTGAACGTCTCGGGTGGCGCAGTGAACGTGCGCGATGCAGAGGCCTACAAGGCCTGGCTCGAGCGCAGCGTTGCCGAACTCGGTGGCTGCGATATTTTCATACCGAACGTCAGCGCTGGCGGCGGCATGGACTCCGAGAAGAACTGGTGGAAATGCTTCGAAGTCGACGTGCTGCACACGGTGCGGGGCTGCGAGTTTTTAGTGCCTCATCTCGAGAAATCGGGTCATGGCAGCATTGTCATCATCAGTTCGACGAATGCGCTCGAGACCTTCTATGCGCCGATGGCGTATAACGCCATGAAGGCGGCGCTCATCACCTACTCCAAACAACTCTCTCAGTTCATCGGGCGTAAGAACATCCGTGTGAATACGGTCTCTCCGGGGCCGATCTACTTCGAAGGCGGCGCCTGGGAGATGATCAAGAGCACCAATCAAAAAATGTACGACGCCACGGTGCGCGCCATGCCGAATGGTCGATTCGGCGGACCGGATGAAATCGCCAGAGTAGTGGCCTTCCTCGCGAGTCCCTCTGCCTCGGTCATCACGGGCAGCAACGTGGTTGCCGACAACGGATACACGAAGCGCGTCCAGTACTGATCATGCCGAGCCTGCCGCGCCGTATCGATGTCTGCCTCATTGCTGGAGGCAAGTACCACGATATCGATCATGCACGGCTGCAGTTGTTGAGTCTGCTCGGTGAGCATCCGAACCTTCGATGTCGGGTGCTTGAGGACTATCGTGACATCGATGCGATCGTCGCGGCTGATGTGCTCATCACCTACACCGTTGACGTCGTACCCGACGAAGCCGGTGCCGCGCGACTGTACGACTGGGTGGCCGCGGGTCATCGCTGGTTCGCGCTGCATGGGACCAACTCGATACTTCGCTGGTCAAAACCTCACAAAGCGTGGGAAGCACCTCGCAAAGTGCCTACGCTGATGCAGACACTGGGGAGTCAATTTTTGGCGCATCCGCCGATTGCCCCCTACCGCGTGGA
>JBIIHO010000228.1:0-3415 GCA_044235605.1 Steroidobacteraceae bacterium
AAACGAAGCGAGACCGCGCGAAAACACGTCGTTCAAACCGCTATTGGTGTCTTTGTCGAGGCGACGAAACCACGCGAGGTTGTACTGAAAGCGGTTGCTTGAACGGATACCGAACAAACGCGCACCGAACATCGCATCGTTGAGGAGAAACCCACGAAAGTCGGAGGTGAACGGCTGTATGCCGACGCGAATACTGTCAAAGTCGTAATTGTCCGAGACGTTTCGCAGATGACGATCGACGAACGCGGCCTGTAGGCCGACCGCTGAGTCGTAGCGTACTCTGGAGGCGTCGGCAGGCGCGCGTAACAAACCGCGCTCGTCCGCAGAGACTCGCGTGACGTTGAACGCCGGAGTGAATCGAAACTCCCAATCTGGCGGCTTGAACGTCGTGTTGCCCTGATAGAGCACTGTCTCAAGAACGAACGTCTGCGCCAAGATTTCCGTTTTCGGACTACCAAACGTGTTCAGCGATCCCGGCCTAGAGGTAACGGGACCCCCGACCGGCAAAGGAAACGACCGCGGCTCGAAGACTGAGTCGGAGATCCCGATGAATGCCAAGTACCAGTCTTCGCCGAACATGGGTCGATCGCCCTTCAGACGATTGTAGCCATTGTACGGATCGAGCAAGTTTTCTTTGATGCCGATCGCTTCAACGATGCGCCATCGATCAGGAAACCCCTGGAGCGACCCGATGTCTTCCATCGGTGCCGGAGAGATTCTCGCGGGATCACAAGGCTCGGGCTCATAGGGAACAACGGGAATCGTCGGACTGCGACGACCCGACTCGACCGGCTGCGATGGCGGACACGCCCCATTCGCCAGTGCCGATCCCATAAGGAAGCCACCGAAGATCACAGACGACCATATGCGATTAAAGAACACTACAGGGCTCCTGTTCGTTGGAGTCCAGGAATGGCGCTTGCGGACAACTGACATAACGCAGACGTGCGCCACTCGGAACCAATTGATCAGATCGCCGATTGATCGGCGCATTCTTGGGCGGGTTGTCGGTCAACCCTGCACGCGCAAGGCCAAGAAACGCGATCATGTCATCCTGATCGACACCGTCACCGGAGACCCCAATCGCACCGATCAACTGTTCACCGCGATAGATCGGCACGGCGCCCGGAAATATTTGTATGCCATTGGCTAATTCGCGAACCGCCCCACTCACGACAAAGCCGCGATCGAAACCGCTCACGCCACTACAGTTACGTGGTGTGTCAGAGGTCAGCCCCCGAACGAACGCGACGTGCTGAATTACGGCGTTGTGGACAAGGTCCATCTGTAAGCCGGTATTCAACGGACTCCACTGCCCTGGTGCACGCGAGAGGGGCCCGAAGGGATTACCGTCGACACCATCAGGATAATTTGGACGAGCGAGATTGCCGATCGCGCGAGCGGAGAATGCGGTCATCCCATCTGCCAAGGCGCTTGGCAACCCGAGGAAAATACGCATCGAAGCGACATACTGCGACAGCGACTCCTCTCGCAAACGCACTAAGACCCGATCGAGATAGACAGCTGGCGGTAACGCCGTCAGCTTTTCCGCTGCCGTCCGCGAGGACAAAAATACGGCACCGCGCGCCTTTTGCACCGACACATCGATACCGAACACGGGGGCGTCGCGAGTGCGTACGAGCCCCAAAATTTCGCCGCGTGAATCTACTACGGTGATTGAAACACGCGCCGGCGTATCGAGGGGACGTCGAATCTGCGCTCGGCTTCGATTCGCAATTCGCAACGCACTAGAGAGAATGGATCGAACCTCGGTGGCGGTCAGCGATCCAGCGCCATCAGTCCCCGAACGCGGACGAAAACGCTCGTTGTCCGTCGCATCAACTAAAACAAAAGCATCTAGGTTGGCGTAGTCCTGAATATCTGCGCGAATACCGGAGCGCGATTGCCCAAAAGCCGTTCCCGCACGGATCGCCGCGTTGTTATAGCCGGGTACCGCAACGAGCTGCCCCGCGCTACCGAGCAGCGATGCGAATGCCGGCGGCGAGTCGACCTGCGAGCGAAGATCGGCGAGGCGAGTATCACTAAACCGCAACGTCTTGCCATCTGCCGTGATGCGATCCGCCCGACGGTCCTCAGGTGCGGCCAGTGAGCCCGCGGCAGCTAAAGCGACCGCTTCATCGATATCGATATCGACATCGAGCACGTTCCGGTCAATTCCATAAAAAGAATCGACGACGACGCCAACTCCACCTACCGGTGTACCAGATCGATACAGAGGGAATCCGCCCGGATCGCCTGCGAGTCCGAGCGGCGATCGTTTCGGACCCACATCAGCCTCGGCAGACGTGAAGCGCGCCGAGACATCAGAGCAAGGCAGCTGACTGAATTGGACCCCAAACAATGGCCCTCCCGGCGTCAGTAACTCACCGGGATTGAAATGCGATTGAATGATTTGGCTAGCGGTTCGGGTACTGAAGGCGTTACCTTCACTAGAGAGATAGGCGCCGGTGACCGCTTTCGCAATGGCCGCCATTGTTGCGGGGATTACCTCGACATTTTCGAGCCCTCCACTCAGCGCCGACGCCGACACGTCGCCGGTGCGCATCGTGACATCCTCCAGCGCACCGGACATCCGATATACCGCAAGCACGTTACCGACACGATCGACCACTGCGATGGTCGCTTTGACACCCCTCGCCTGCGCCTCACCGACGCCTCGTGCGATCACGGCTTCTACATCATTGATAGTCAGAAAAGAATTGGCGTTTGCACAGCTACCATCGCAGGCGACCGCCCCGGAGGGTGATGCTGTATTGCCATTGACGGCAGCGCTCTGCGATCCGGCTCCACCGCCGCCACAAGACGCCACAAGCGAAGCGCAGAGCGCCATCAAGCCAAGGCGCCTCATTCGCGCACCGCCGCCTCGCGAATCACCTTCCTCATCACGGGCACCCAGGGCGGCGCTTGCTTATCGTGATAGACGTGACAGGACGCACAGGGGCTTGCAATACGCGTCTGTCCGCCCTCGGCGCCGGTCTCACCCCCATGACAGTCACGACACACTTTAATCTGCGGCATCAAAACGTCACTGGCGACTTTTGAATCCGCCGCGGCGTGACAGGTCTCGCAGGTGGCCTCACCCGTCGCGTGCGCGGCATGATCAAAGCGCGCCTTCGGCATGAAAGTTTGCGTCAACTTGACGGGCGCAACTTTCCAAACCGGCGCAGCGGCCGTTCCTTCGCGCTCAACGGTATGGCAGTCGGCGCATGCTCTTCGTTCAAATAAATCAGCTGCCACCTTATTCGCTCGCTGAGTAGCGCCTCCCAAGACGCGCGCCCGTGCCGCTGCACTCAGCGATGCTCCGGGCGGGGCCACACCACTGGCGGGCGCGAAAGAATCACTGTAGCCACCGAGGAAACGTCGACTGTAATGATCAACGAGCGTCTGCATGACA
>JBIIHO010000030.1:0-11122 GCA_044235605.1 Steroidobacteraceae bacterium
CTACCGTGGCATGCGTCACAGAAAGGGTTTGCCGGTTCGCGGTCAGCGCACGCGAACCAACGCGCGTTCGCGCAAGGGTCCGCGTAAGCAGGCCGTCAAGCTCAACGCGCCCCCGGGCAAGGGTTGATCGTTTTAGCCCACACCAGCTAGCTCAGCAGGCACAAGCACATGGCAGAACAAAAGCAGCAACAGTCGAACGCCGGATCGGGCGCCAAAAAGCCGAAGAAGGCACGCAAGAACGTGCTCGACGGCATCGCGCACATTCACGCGTCGTTCAACAACACGATCGTCACGATCACCGATCGTCAGGGCAATACTTTGTCCTGGGCGACTTCCGGTGGTTCGGGCTTCCGCGGTTCGCGCAAGTCGACTCCGTTCGCCGCTCAGGTGGCCGCCGAAAAGGCGGGCACCGCCGCTCAGGAACACGGCCTGCGCAATGTCGAAGTGCGAGTGGCTGGGCCCGGCCCCGGTCGCGAGTCTGCCGTTCGCGCGCTCAACAATTGCGGCCTGAAGATCACCAGTATTTTCGACGTCACGCCGATTCCGCATAACGGCTGTCGTCCGCCCAAGAAGCGTCGCGTCTGACGCCGCGTCGCAAGAGGTATCAAAGATGGCCCGTTACATTGGTCCCAAGTGCAAACTCGCTCGCCGCGAGGGCACTGATCTATTCCTGAAGAGTGGCGTTAAGCCGCTCGAGTCGAAGTGCAAGCTTCAGGTACCGCCGGGCGGTATCAAAGGCGAGCGCAAGACGCGACTGTCGGAGTACGGCAGTCAGCTGCGAGAGAAGCAGAAGCTGCGTCGTATGTACGGCGTGCTCGAGCGCCAGTTCGCCAACTACTACACCGAGGCCGCGCGTCGCTCAGGCTCGACGGGTGAGAACCTGCTCAAGCTGCTCGAGTCGCGTCTCGACAACGTCGTGTACCGAATGGGCTTCGCGGCCACACGCTCAGAAGCGCGTCAGCTCGTCAGCCATAAGGGCGTCGAGGTTAACGGCGAAGTCGTGACGATTCCGTCGTACCAGATGCGTGCCGGTGACGTCGTGCAGATCCGCGAGAAGGCACGCAAGCAGTTGCGTATCCAGAACGCGATGCAGATCGCCTCGCAGGTCGGCCTCCCCGAGTGGGTTGAGGTCAACGACAAAGAAATGAAGGGCGTTTTCAAGCAGGTGCCGGCGCGGGACGAAATCCTGCCCGATATCAACGAAAACCTGGTCGTCGAGTTGTACTCGAAGTAATGCTCGGGACAGGAGAGAGGGTTTGAATATGCAAGGATCCGTCAGCGAATTCCTCAAGCCGCGCGTCGTCAAGGTTAGCCCCTTGGCTCCGCGTCAGGCTCGCGTCGTCATCGAGCCGTTCGAGCGAGGCTTCGGCCACACGCTCGGCAACGCGCTGCGTCGCGTTCTGCTCTCGTCCATGCCCGGTGCTGCGATCACCGAGGTGGAGATCGAGGGCGTGCTCCATGAGTACACCAGCATCGAGGGTGTTCAGGAGGACGTCGTCGACATCCTTCTCAACCTCAAGCAGGTGGCGATCCGCATGCACAGCCGCGATTCGGCTGAGCTGCGTCTTTCCAAGAAAGGTCCGGGTCCGGTCACCGCGGGTGATATCCAGACCGATCACGATGTCGAGGTGGTGAACCCCGAGCTCGTGATCGCCAATCTCACCAAGGCTGGTGAACTCAACATGGTGCTTCGCGTCGAGCGTGGACGTGGTTATCGTCCGGCTGCGCAGCGCGTAGCCTTTGACGAGGCGACTCGTCCGATCGGTCGCCTGCAGCTCGATGCGTCGTTCAGCCCGATCCGTCGCGTCACCTACTCGGTCGATGCGGCTCGCGTTGAACAGCGCACCGACCTCGACAAGCTCATCCTCGATATCGAAACGAACGGAACGATCGACGCCGAAGAGGCGATCCGTCGCGCCGGCAGCATTCTCAAAGATCAGCTGTCCGTATTCGTCGACCTGCAGGGTGAGGAAGAGGGAGCCGGCAAGTCCGAGGCGGCGCAGTTCGATCCGATCTTGCTGCGTCCCGTCGATGAGCTGGAGCTCACGGTTCGTAGTGCGAACTGCCTCAAGGCAGAGAACATCCACTACATCGGCGATCTCGTACAGCGCACGGAAGTTGAGCTGCTGCGTACGCCGAATCTGGGCAAGAAGTCGCTCACCGAGATCAAAGAAGTGCTGCAGAGCCACGGGCTCATGCTCGGTATGCGTCTCGATGGCTGGCCGCCGTCGGGGCTGCGCCACGAGGAAGATCGCGGTAGCGGTTTGATGTGATCGAGGGTAGCCGGTTGACGGCTCCCCACGACTGATTCATCGAGGTTTTTTATGCGTCATCGACTTTCAGGGCGGCAACTGTCGCGAAATGCTCCGCATCGCCATGCGCTGATGCGCAACATGAGCGTTGCGCTGCTGCGTTACGAGACCATCCGTACCACCTTGCCGAAAGCCAAGGAGCTGCGTCGTGTGGTCGAGCCGCTCATCACGCTCGCCAAGACCGATAGCGAAGCGCGCCGCCGATTGGCGTTCTCGCGCCTTCGCGATACTGCAGTCGTCGAAAAACTGTTCGGCGATCTGGGTCCGCGCTTCAAGGCTCGTGCCGGTGGCTACACGCGCATTCTGCGCATGATGCCGCGCGCCGGAGATTCCGCGCCGATGGCCCTCATGCAGCTTGTCGATCAGGCTGCTGCGCCCGCCGTGACGGAAGAAGTCACCGACGGCAAGAAGACCAAGAAGAAGGCCAAGGCTAAGTCAGCTGCCAAGCCGCGTGCCCGCAAGGCTGCTGCCGCCTGATCTAGGACTGTCGCGTCTCGGGACACGCTCGCAGCCGTTCGTTGTTGCGGGAAGTCCGCCAAGCCTGATATTCATTGAAGACCGGCGTCCATCGTGGACGTCGGTCTTCGTGTTTTGGGGAGGTGGGCGTGAGCATTCTCAAAGAATTTCGTGAATTTGCGATGCGTGGCAACGTCATCGACCTTGCAGTCGGTGTCGTGATCGGTTCCGCGTTCGGCAAGATCGTTTCATCGCTGGTGGGCGATGTGATGATGCCGGTGCTCGGCAAAGCCGCCGGCAGTGTTTCGTTCAACGAACTCGGCACATCCCTCGGCGTCGGCCCGGACGGGAGCGAAATCATCCTGAAATGGGGCGCGTTCCTTCAGGCGCTCTTCGACTTCACCCTCATCGCCCTGGCGCTCTTTCTCGCCATCAAGACGATCAACCGCATCAAGCGGCCCGAGCCCGCAGCTCCGGCTGCCGCTCCGCCGCCGCCCCGCAGTGAAGTACTGCTCGAAGAAATCCGCGATCTGCTGAAGAAAAACTGATCAGATGGAGGCGAATGCTGCACGTGTGAGGTTGTCGCAGCCGGATTCGGTCACGACCAGGTTGTCCTCGATCCGAATCCCGCCATACGGCTTGAATGCCGCCACGCGAGCCCAGTCGATGCGAGACGCATGCGGCCCGTTTTGCGCAGGACCTAACAGCGCTTCGATGAAATAGAGACCGGGCTCCATCGTCACGACGAAGCCGGGTTCGAGTTTGCGGGTCAGGCGCAGCGCCGGGTCGCGTGCCGGCTTCGGTATCGTGCCGCCCTCGGCATCGGCCATCGTGCCGCCTACGTCGTGCACCTGCAGTCCGAGAAGGTGACCGATGCCGTGCGGGAAAAAGAGCCGTGATGCTCCAGAATCGAGCGCTTCACTTGCGCTGCAGCGCAGTACGCCTGCTTCGCACAACAACGTCGTGATGCGCTCAACCGCGGCGGCGTGGATGTCGCGCCAGTCACTTCCCGGTTTGGTTAGCGCACAGAGACCGCGCTGTAGTTCGTCCATCTTCGAAACGAGAGTGGAGAAATCGCCGTCCTCGGCGACGCTCGTTCGGGTGATGTCACTGCCGTAGCCCGCGAAGCTCGCGCCCGCATCGAGCAAGAGCGATCGATGCTCCGCAGGTTTGTCGCGGCGCAGCACTTGGTAGTGCAGCACCGAGGCGGCTTCGTTGAGCGCGACGATGGCGTTGTACGGCAGCTCTTGCTCACGTTGCCCGCAGGCGCTGGCGAATGCCTGATGGATCTCGTACTCCGTCCCGCCTGCCCTGAAGCACTGTTCGGCCGCCCGATGTCCCCGAGCGCCGATACGGTTGGCCTCGGCGAGGCAGGCGATTTCATAGCGAGTCTTGGACCCTCGGGCGAAGTCGAGACGACGGATAAGATCGGGCGGATTGATGGCCGCGACACCCCAAGAGCCAAGTTCGGCCAAGGCGTCGCCGATCCATGCGGTCTTGGACAGGTCACGGGGCAGGGCAGCGCGCGCCTGCTCGGAAGAGTGGACTGCCACGACGTCGAGATGGTCGCTCCACCCACCCTTAGGCAGTTCAGCGGGCTGGTACCAAAAGTCGGTTGCCACATGGAACAAAAGCTTCGGGCGGCGACCCGGTTCAAAATGAACGAGTGAGCCCGGGGCGTCGAGCAGTGGGACCCACCATTTGAACGGGGGGTGGGCCTTGAACGGGTAGTGCTGGTCGTCCTGGAACAAGCTGAGGGCTTCGCCCGAGTGCAGGATTACCCCGTCGAAACCGCTGCGGGTCAGCGCCTCGCCAGTCCGTCGGATCACCTCGGCGATGTGGGCGGCGTAGAGCGGGGTCAGGTCGTTTTGCAGCATGGGATCCTCGAGTAGGCGGTTCCCCCGGACGTGGCGAGGGTATTTCCGAGATTGTACGGCTCCCGACGGTTTCGCAGGAGGCGACCCGGTCGCCAACTCCGTGGGGGCGGGTCATTCCCACACCTGTAAAAAGCCTATACAATCCCCGCGCGATTTCGGTCGCCAGACAAACTAGCTAGGTTGTTTGTTCAACATCTGTCTCTTACTTTTTGGGGTAATTTCAAAATGAAGACGAAGCTCGCTCTTAGCGCCCTTCTGGCCGCGTTCGCTCTGACCGCTTGCGGTGGCAAGCCTGCTGAGGCTCCGGCCGAAGCTCCGGCTGCCGAGGCTCCGGCTGAAGCCGCCCCTGAGGCTGCTCCGGCTGACGCCGCTGCTCCTGCCGAGGCTGCTCCGGCTGATGCCGCTGCCGCTCCGGCCGAGGCCGCTCCGGCCGCTCAGTAATTTCCGTCAAGGAAATCACTGATCGGGAGCGTTGAGCTCCCAAACGAACCCGGGATGATGGCTCGCCATCTCCCGGGTTCTTTTTTTGTATCGTGTCTTGCTCTCATGCCTGTCGTTCTTCGAGACGTACGCCATTCCGTTCGCGGGCGCGACTGGTTCGCGCGCGCTCAAGCGCTTTGGCTCGACGAGATCGGCGCGTCTGCCCATGACATCGCTGCGGCTCCTCTGCGCTCGGCGGCGCTGTTAGCCGAGCCCGATCGAGAGATCCTGTCGATTGAGCGAGACGACCAGACCGTCGGGTTCGCGGTGCTGCAACGTCGACTCTCGCAAGGCACCTCTGCGACCTATCTGCTTCTCGAGTTCTACGTCATTCCCGCGTCGCGTGCGCTCGGTGTGGGTGCTGCCGCCGCGCGACTGTTGTTCCATCGATTCAGTGGTCACTGGGAGATTCGTTCGCTTTCGACCGACCGACGTGCCATCGCATTTTGGAGGCGAGTGACTAGTGAATACGCTCCGGGCGCTGTCGAGGAGCGTAGAGAGCGGGGTGAAGTCGTTCAGCGTTTTTTGAGTAAAGGTGCGAGATAGCGGCCGGTATGCGAGGCGGCGACCCGCGCCACCTCTTCGGGAGTGCCTACGGCGATGATCTCGCCGCCTGCTGATCCGCCTTCCGGTCCGAGATCGATCAACCAGTCTGCCGTCTTGATGACATCGAGGTTGTGCTCGATGACTACGACGGTATTACCTTCGTCGCGCAAGCGCTGCAGTACGCCGAGTAGTTGGGCGACATCGTGAAAATGTAGTCCGGTCGTCGGCTCATCGAGCACGTACAGCGTGCGTCCGGTCGCGCGCTTGGCGAGTTCCCTGGCGAGCTTCACGCGCTGCGCTTCACCACCCGAAAGCGTAGTCGCATTCTGGCCGAGTCGCAGATAACCGAGTCCGACGTCGAGCAGCGTCTGCAACTTGGGTTGTACCGCAGGAATACTTTGAAAGAATCGGGCGGCATCCTCGATCGTCATTTCGAGCACGTCATGAATGCTCTTGCCGCGATAAAGAATCTCCAGCGTCTCCCGATTGTAACGCCGACCACGACAGACATCGCAGGGGACATACACATCCGGCAAGAAATGCATTTCGACGCGCATCACGCCATCGCCCTGACAGGCTTCGCAGCGCCCACCTTTTACGTTGAAGCTAAAGCGGCCGGCGTCATAGCCGCGACTGCGCGCCTCCGGCACTTGTGCAAAAAGCTCGCGCAGACCTGTGAATACACCGGTATAGGTCGCCGGATTGGAGCGGGGCGTTCGACCGAGCGGGCTTTGGTCGATATTGATCACCCGATCGATGTGCTCGAGTCCCTGCAGGGCTCGGCAGGGCGCCGCGTCGTTCGGCCCTCCACCGAGCTCGGCGATCGCACGGCGCAGGAGCGTGTCGTTGATGAGCGTGCTTTTTCCCGAGCCCGAGACACCCGTGACACAGGTGAAGAGTCCGATGAGAATCTCCACATCAAGATTTTTGAGGTTGTTTCCGGATGCGCCGAGGAGTCTTAGGACGCGCGACGATTGTCGCGGTGTACGCAGCGGGGGAACGGCGATCTTGAGGTCTCCCGAGAGGTAGCGGCCGGTCAGTGATTCGGGGTTTGCGCGTACTTCCGATGGCGTACCCTGAGCGACGATCATCCCACCGTGCACGCCGGCTCCTGGCCCGAGGTCGATCACATGATCAGCCGAGAGAATGGCTTCTTCATCGTGTTCGACCACGATGACGGTGTTGCCAAGATCGCGCAGTCGATGCAGCGTCGCTAGAAGACGAGAGTTATCGCGCTGATGAAGTCCGATCGACGGCTCGTCGAGGATATACATCACGCCCGTGAGCCCTGAGCCGATCTGGCTCGCAAGGCGTATACGCTGCGCCTCACCACCCGAGAGCGAGTCGGCGCCGCGATCGAGCGTGAGATAGCCGAGGCCCACATCGACGAGAAACCGCAATCGGTCGAGTACTTCGCGCGCAACTTTTCCTGCGACCTCACCGCGCCAGCCCGGTAGCTCCATGACTTCAAAGAATTTCGCAGCTTCGTCGACCGGAAGTCGTGCAATATCCGGGAGCGACCGTCCGGCGACGAACACGTGGCGTGCGGTCTTATTGAGACGGCAGCCGCCACAATCCGGGCATGGCCTCCACCCTTGGTAGCGGGAGAGCTCTTCCTTCACCGCGGGAGAGTCGGTTTCGCGATAGCGCCTCTCGATGTTACGCAGCATCCCCTCGAACGGATGTGTTCGTTTGGTGAGCCGGCCTTTTCCGAGTGGGTAGACGAATTCGATTTCTTCTTCGCCGCTACCGTAAAGCAGTATGTCGCGGACTTTCTCCGGCAGTTCTTGCCAGGGCTCCTCGATATCGAAACCGTAGTGCTGAGCTAGCGTACTGATGAGCTGCAAGTAATGGGCGTTATGCCGATCCCAGCCGCGCACCGCGCCACCGGCGAGTGATAGATGCGGGAAGGCGACGACGCGCGCCGGATCAAAGAATTCTTGCTGCCCGAGCCCATCACAGGATTCGCAGGCACCGGCGGGGCTGTTAAAGCTGAACATCTTCGGTTCGAGCAGCGGCACGCCGTAGCCGCACTTGGAGCAGGCATGACGATTCGAGAACAGCAGACTCGTCGCGGCTCCTGCTTTCACATCGCCCGAAGTCTCCATGGGCTCGACGCGCACCGTGCCCTCGGAGAGCCGCAACGCGGTCTCGAACGATTCGGCCAGACGCTGTGAGGCATCGGGTCTGACGCGTAGTCGGTCGACGACGGCCTCGATGTCATGCTTACGCCGCGGATCGAGCTTCGGCGGTTGCTCGAGTTCGACGACCGAACCATCGATGCGAGCACGCACGAATCCCTGCGATTGCAGATCACGCAGCACCGTCTCGTGGTCTCCCTTGCGCTGCTGAACGAGCGGCGCCAACAGAAGAACTGCGGTTCCCTCGCCAAGACGCATCACCTGATCGACCATCTGGCTCACGGTCTGCGCTTCGAGCGCGATGTCGTGATCGGGGCAGCGCGGGAGCCCCGCGCGGGCAAACAACAATCTGAGGTAATCGTAGATTTCTGTGACGGTCCCCACCGTCGAGCGCGGGTTGTGGGAAGCGGCTTTCTGCTCGATGGCGATGGCCGGCGAGAGACCCTCGATGTGGTCGACGTCAGGCTTGTCCATCATGGACAAGAACTGCCGGGCGTAGGCCGACAGCGATTCGACGTACCGCCTCTGTCCCTCGGCGTAGAGGGTGTCGAAGGCGAGAGACGACTTGCCAGACCCGGAAAGCCCGGTCACCACGACCAACCGGTCCCGAGGGATGTCGAGATCGAGGTTGCGCAGATTATGGGTACGGGCGCCGCGTATCCGAATCGGTTGCATCGACAGGCATTAATTAGGAAAAACAGCCGGTTAGTGTACCCCCCAGGGGGCCTCTTCAGACGGGTTTCTCGGTGGGTCCGGGCGATTTTCGCGATGCAGTGGGGGCGGGGGACGATTAGAATGTTCGCTCGTTTTCACCGCCCCTCGCCAATCATCCCGTCGATCGTCCGGAGGCCCTCCGGGCCCAGACGGCGTGTCGGTGCGAGGGGCCCGCTCAACGGAAGGGTTCAACATGGCGCGTGGTATCAACAAAGTCATCATCGTCGGCAACCTCGGACAAGACCCGGACACCAAGGCCATGCCCTCAGGTATGACGGTCTGCAACCTACGCATTGCCACCTCCGAGAGCTGGAAAGACAAACAGTCCGGTGAAATGAAAGAGCAAACCGAGTGGCACAGCGTTACCATGTTCGGTCGTCTCGCCGAAATCGCCGGCGAATACCTGCGCAAGGGTTCGCAGGTCTACATCGAAGGTCGTCTGCGTACTCGCAAGTGGCAAGACAAAAACGGTAACGATCGCTACACCACCGAAATCGTCGCCAACGAGATGCAAATGTTGGGCAGCGGTCGCGGCATGGGTGGAGAGGGTCGCGCCTCCGCCTCCGGCGGTCGCTCATCGGGCGGTGAGTCCGACAGCGAGCCGGTTCGCAGCAGCACCGAAAAAGACGACTTCGACGACGACATTCCTTTCTGAGCCCCGCGCCTCGACTCATGCACGCCTGACTCATGGACGATTCCAGATCCTCGACCGCTCGGTACTACATCAAGACCTACGGTTGCCAGATGAACGAGTACGACTCTGCCCGAATGGGCGACGTACTCGCAGCCAGCTCAGGCATGCAAGCCACGGACAATCCCGCCGAGGCCGACATCCTGCTCGTCAACACGTGCTCGGTTCGCGAGAAGGCCGAGTCGAAGGTGTTCTCCTTGCTCGGTGAGTGGAAGCAAATCAAAGATTTGCGCCCGGGCGTCATCATCGGCGTCGGGGGTTGTGTTGCAAGCCAAGAGGGCGACCAACTCGTCAAGGCGGCCCCTCAAGTCGATCTCGTGTTTGGCCCACAAACCGTACACCGCTTGCCGCAAATGATCTCCGAGCTACGCCAGCAGGGGCGTGCGGTGGTCGATGTGAGTTTCCCCGAGATCGAAAAATTCGATCATCTCCCTGCACCGCGCGCCGAGGGGCCCACTGCCTTCGTCTCCATCATGGAAGGTTGCAGCAAGTACTGCAGCTTTTGCGTCGTGCCCTATACGCGTGGCGACGAAATCAGTCGTCCACTCGATTCCGTTCTAGAGGAAGTTGCGAAGCTCGCGGCGCAAGGCGTTCGCGAGATTACGCTGCTTGGACAAAACGTGAATGCTTATCGAGGTGCCATGTCGGACGGCGCGCTCGTCGATCTTGCGACGTTGCTGCATCATGTTGCGGCCATCGAGAGTATCGAGCGCATCCGTTTCACCACCTCGCACCCACTCGAGTTCGACGATAGCCTCATCGAGGCTTACGCCAGCATTCCCAAACTCGCTAATCATCTACATCTTCCAGTGCAGTCGGGTTCCGATCGCGTCCTGACTCTCATGAAGCGTGGTTACACTGCGCTCGAGTTCAAAGCGCGCATTCGCAAGCTCCGTGAGGTGAGACCGACCATCTCCGTGACCTCCGACTTCATCGTCGGTTTTCCGGGCGAAACCGATCGTGATTTCGAAGCCACGATGTCGCTCGTGCGCGATCTCTCCATCGATCAGTCCTTCAGCTTTCTCTACAGTCGTCGGCCGGGCACGCCCGCCGCATCACTTCCCGACGAAGTGCCACACGAAGAAAAACAAGCGCGTCTCACGCGTTTGCAGGCACTCCTCGAAGAAAATGCTCGTGCGCGCAGCGCCTCGCTGGTCGGAACAGTGCAGCGAGTCCTCATCGAGCGCCCCTCCCGCAAAGATGAGTCCGAACTCGCAGGCCGCACCGAAGACAATCGCTGGGTCAACTTCCCGGGTCCCTCACGTCTCATGGGTTGTTTCGCCGATGTCGAGATCACCGAGGCACGGCCTCACTCGCTGCGTGGACGACTTGTCGCAGCCGAGCGTGTACATGGCTGAGTCTCACTCCATTGGCATACGCGAGTTCACGCTCGAGCCTCCCGACAACGAGCGACTCGCCAATCTCTGCGGCCCGCTCGACGAAAACTTACGACTCATCGAGTCACGTCTCGGTGTCGAGGCGCGTCGTCGTGGCAGCGCCTTTCGTGTGCAGGGTGACAAAGCGACGGCTGCCGAGTCGCTGCTGCGCGAGCTATTCAGGCTAAGTCGTACCGAAGACATCACACCCGAGGCCGTTCATCTGGCACTTCGCGATCACGATGTGGTGGCTGCGCCAGGCAGTGTCGGTGGCGAAGTGGTTCGCGCTTCGGGTGTCGCCGACGCGTCGGGCACAGACGATACCGACGACGCCGAGATGGGTCTGCGTACCTTGCGAGGCACCATACGGGCCCGCGGGCCGAACCAACGCGAATATCTGCGACGTATCCGTCGCAACGATCTGACTTTCGGTGTGGGCCCTGCGGGCACGGGTAAAACCTATCTCGCTGTCGCCTGTGCCGTCGAGGCACTACAGGCCGATCGAGTACGTCGCATCGTGCTCGTTCGC
>JBIIHO010000229.1:0-3390 GCA_044235605.1 Steroidobacteraceae bacterium
CAGTCAACATCGCGCACTCGAGGGCGCGCAGCTCGAGGATGCTCCGTCGGGTGGCGTTCTCGTTCGAGCCGTCGCACCGGGCAGCCCGGCAGCGACTGTCGGGCTCCGCGCGAACGACGTCATCGTTGCCGCAAACGGGGTTCGCGTCTCGAGCAGTGCAGATCTCAGCGCCGCGTGGCGAGCCTCCGCGAATCGGGGAAGCTCGACGATCGTTCTGCAAATTAGGCGTGGTGGCGAAACGGCCATCATCCTGCTGCGCTGATCATGCGCGCGCTTGAGATAACGGTGCTTGGTGGCACCGGTTTCGTCGGCAGTGCGCTCGTCGCACGTCTTGCTGCGGCAGGTCATCGGATCAAATTGCCTTCGCGCAACCCACACGCTGCTCGGCATCTTGCAGTGCTGCCCAATGTTGAGCGGATCCGCGCTGACGTCAACGAGCCCGAGTCGCTGCGGGCGGTCATTGCAGGCAGCGAGGTGGTCATCAATCTCGTCGGTATCCTCAATGAAAAAGGTCGATCGGGGCACGGGTTCGACCTTGCACACGCCGAACTCACTCGGAAAGCGATCGCAGCCTGCATCGAGACGGGCGTATCGCGCTATTTGCATATGAGCGCTCTCGGGGCGAACGAAAGCGGACCCAGTCACTACCTGCGCTCAAAAGGCGTCGCCGAACGATATGTTCGAGCGGCACACGCCTCGCTCGATTGGACGATCTTCCGCCCCTCGGTAATCTTTGGTCGTGGCGACTCGCTCCTTAATCGTTTCGCCGGGCTCTTGCGTTTAAGTGGCGGCGTCATGCCTCTCGCCCGGGCCGATGCCAAGTTCTCCCCCGTCTGGATCGACGATGTCGTCTCGAGTTTCGAAACTGCCCTGTTCGGTAGCCGCACGAGTCGACAGTCTTACGATCTCTGCGGACCGGACGTCATGTCACTCGCCGATCTCGTGCGCTACACCGGCTCGCTTGCGGGCACGGGCGCTCACGTCGTCGGTCTACCCGATGCCATCGGACGGCTTCAGGCGCTGGTCATGGACTTTGTCCCAGGCAAACCTTTTTCGACCGACAACTTCTTATCCTTGACGGTCGATAATGTTTGTCAGGAAAACGGGTTCGTTCGTCTAGGCATCACGCCCACCCCACTTCATAGCATCGCGCCCACGTATATCCGCCCATCGCGCTAACATTGGCGCGTGGATATCTACCTCGTAGGCGGCGCCGTCCGCGATCAAATGCTCGGTCGCCCTGTGGGCGAGCGCGATTGGGTCGTCGTAGGCGCGACGCCCGCCGAACTCGAATCAACGGGCTATCAGCCCGTGGGCAAGGACTTTCCAGTCTTCTTGCATCCAGAGACGCGCGAGGAATATGCCCTCGCTAGACTCGAGCGCAAGGTTGCCCCGGGCTACCGGGGATTCACCACCGAGTTCTCGCCGTCGGTCACCCTCGAGCAAGATCTCGCGCGACGCGATCTCACCATCAACGCGATGGCTCAAGATTCGTTGGGAAATATCATCGACCCTTTCGGTGGTCGTGAGGATCTCGAGAAGCGCGTACTCCGTCACGTTTCGCCCGCCTTTATTGAAGACCCAGTTCGCATTCTGCGCGTCGCCCGATTCATCGCGCGATTTGCATCGCTCGGCTTCACCGTCGCGCCAGAGACCGTGAATCTCATGAGGAGAATGGTCGAGTCAGGGGAAGTCGACGCTTTGGTGCCGGAACGTGTCTGGCGCGAACTCTCGCGTGCACTCGAGGAAACAACACCTCGTGCAGCCATCGAGTTGCTGCGCGAGACGGGCGCGCTGCGAGTGATCGTGCCGGAGCTCGACGCGCTATTCGGCGTTCCCCAACGGCCAGAGTGGCATCCTGAAGTTGACACCGGCGAGCACACGTTGCTCGCGCTTCAAGTCGCTGCGTCTCGCAACGCTTCGCAAGCCGTACGCTTTGCGTTGCTCGTGCATGATCTCGGCAAGGCGCTCACGCCGCGATCCGAATGGCCGAAACACCACGCGCACGAAACGCTTGGCTTGCCGGCCATCGAGGCGCTGTGTGCGCGTCTCCGAGTACCGCAGGAACACCGCGAGCTCGGTCTGCTTGCGAGCCGATTTCACACTCACGTGCACCGCGGGCTCGAGCTGCGCACGAGTACCCTTCTCGAGTTACTCGAACATTGCGATGCATTCCGACGACCTGCGCGTTTCACCGAATTTCTCGAAGCCTGCGAGTGCGATGCTCGCGGTCGTCTGGGTTTTGAAGACAAGCCTTATCCGCAACGCACTCGAGTAGAACAAGCTTTCGAGATCGCGCGTGCCATCTCGCTCTCTGCAGCAGAACGCGAAGGACTCGACGGCGCCGCGATCGGTGAACGACTGCGCAGCAAACGCCTTGCAGCTTTAAAGCGAATCGCGCATATCTCTCAAGGTGAATGAGGGCTCGTCGACCATCTCGCTCTCCGCGAGATTTCGTGTGAGCATCATGAACTTCACCGACTCGCCCATCTCTCCGGGTAATAACAGCGTCCGAGTGCCACGGGCGAGCGAGAGATAGTCGGGACTCGACG
Organism: Steroidobacteraceae bacterium; assembly: GCA_044235605.1. Taxonomy (GTDB): domain Bacteria; phylum Pseudomonadota; class Gammaproteobacteria; order Steroidobacterales; family Steroidobacteraceae; genus UBA964. The sequence continues at coordinate 2,553 of JBIIHO010000229.1, forward strand.
GATCGAGGCCCGCCGCCATCGTCTGCAATTCCTGCTCGATCCCCGCACCCATCAAGAACGCGGTCTGGGTGGTGAATCCGGCAAGCTTGAACCCTGCGCGGAAGGCGGAGTCCGCCACCGCAGAAAAATCGACCCACGCAGTGATATCGCTAAGGCCGGGGAAAGCGAAAGGATCGCCATGAGCGTAGTGTCGGTAATGGCACCGCAGACTGCCCTGCACACGATCGGGATGCAGTAACTGGCGTCGCGGTAATCCGTAGTCGGCAAGCAGCACGACACCCCGATCCATGGCTGCGGACAGAGCACTCATCCAGCCGTCGAGCCAGGGATGCCATTCACCACAATAACCCTCAGGTAGCGTCTCGTCATAAGCTGCCAAATCTTTGATGCGCTGCGCCGCTGCCTCGACGAATTCAACATCGCCCGGTGCGGCGCCGTCAGGTGGTCTGACCCGCCACTCGAATCCGGCGGAGCCAATACCGACCCCGAGTCGCCACCACTCCTCGCCGTGCACCACGAACCGCTCGCAGGGAAAGGCGTCCAGTACCTCATTCGCAAACACCACGCCTCGAAATCCACGCGGTAATTCATTGACCCATTCGACGGCCGTCACCGCCTGCAATTGCTCAGCCTGCCTTGCACGTAAATCGCCGCTGACTTCGAGCAAGGTATAGCGACGCAGCGCGGATCCGGGCTCCGTGAGCACCTTGAGCGCATCGGCTGCGAATCGGCCGGTCCCGGGCCCCAACTCGAGAACCGAATCGGTCCCTGTTTCGCTTAACCAACCGGATATCCGTCGCGCACAGGTTCTCGAGAAGAGCGACGAAATGATCGGCGG
>JBIIHO010000230.1:0-3387 GCA_044235605.1 Steroidobacteraceae bacterium
AATCCCGCGCCATCGAGTCTGCCGCTTTCGTGTTCGTGTAAATCGATGCGACTCGTCACCTGCTCGAGCTGGTCCAACTCGGCGCCGTAATCGCGAAGTAATCGCAAGAGCGGCGTCGGTGCCAAGCGCACCAACACCCAACCGATATCGAACACGATGTTTCGAATGGTCTTCTCAGACATGGTTCGGCATGGCGTAACGCAAATCGTGGCGTACGAGAACGGGCCGCCCCATCGACCCGGGAATCAGGGAAATGGCAAAAGGCACTGCATCGACACGGGTGCAAAGATCGAAATCGCTCTCGGGCGCCCAGTCCGCCTGCGGGTCAAAAAATTTTGTAGCGGCCGGCGCTCTCCGTAAGCGATCCGCAATATTCGTGACCGGAAACGCACGACCCTGCAGAGCGGCGATCATCGCCTCGCGACAGAGATCATCTTCGTCGCAACGCTCACGGGCTTCGTGTCCCATGGCGACAATCGTGACCTCTTCGGGCGCGAGGGCGCGCACCGCTGCAATCGTGGCGGATAAATTAACGAAAGCCCCCGTGAAGACATGGCTGACCGCGCGCGCGGCAGCCATCAACCCCTGAGTGCCTGCATGGGTCGTGTGAACGATCGTACGCTCGCGAAGCCCCGCTGCGAGTACTTCCGTTGGCGAGTTGCCACAATCGAAGCCCGGCAATCGCCGCGCATGTCGCTCACCGACCAGCAACCACTGCGAATGCTGCGCCCTCAGCGTCTGCGCCTCTTCGACACCTTCGACTGGAACGATCGCCGCGGCACCGGCTGCGAGGGCATACGCTTGCACCGAGCAGGCCCGGAATACGTCGATGACGATCGCTACGCCTCGTGCCGAGGCCGCGCCCGCCACAAAATCGGCGGCGTGAATACGCATCAGTGATCGAGCCGCATCACACTGCCGCGATCGCCGGGCGTCAGATTGACCGACACGACGGTGGCCCGCGGGAAGAAGTTGAACTCCGACGCGCTCGCCCAGGTGTACGCGCCCATCGCACGACCCACGATGAGATCTCCGGAGTCGAGCTCGGGCAGAAGAATATTCTCGGTGATGACATCGATGCTGTCGCAAGTCGGACCCGCCAGCACGGCCGGTTCGCGATGCTTCCCGGTTTTTAATGACTCGAGCGGATATCGCGCATGATCGAATAGTTGCCCGCTATACGAGCCGTAGAGTCCGTCGTCGAGGTAATACCACCAACGACCCTCACGCCGCGCACGACCCATGACGCTCGCCACACCGATGGCGCTCGGCCCTGCGATGTAACGTCCAGGTTCGGCGATGATGCGCACGCGCTTCGGCAGCTTGGCGAGTGCGGCACGGATGGGCTTGCAGAAGTAACCGATGCTCGGCGCGCTCGAAGCGTAATCGATGGGAAAACCGCCGCCGATATCGAGCGTGTCGCAAGGGCCGAGTCGTTCGCGGCGCGCCGCCGAGAGCAGTCGGGCGCAAGCCTCGATGGCCTCGACATGCTTGCCTGGGTCGGGCGCCTGCGAGCCGACGTGGAAGGACAAGCCGCGGACTTTCACGCCGAGGTCTCGCGCGCGTCGTGCCAGAGCCAGCAAAGATTCGGGGTCGCAGCCGAACTTTCGCGAGAGATCGGAGACAGCCCCAGGACTACGAAACGATACACGCAGCAACACTTCGGCGGTCTTGGCATACGGCATGAACTTGCGCAGTTCGTCCGGGTTGTCGGCCACGAATACCTTCACCCCACGCGTGAGGGCATCGCGAATATCCGAATCGCGCTTGATGGGATGCGTATGGATACACAGATCGGGGTCGACGCCCATGCGCGCGACGAGCTCGACCTCTCCCGTGGTTGCGAGATCGAGGAAACCACCCTCTTCGAGCACCGTGCGAACCACAGCCGGATGGGGCAGCGGCTTGAGCGCGTAATGTAAATCGACACCCGGCAGCGCACGATGTAGTTCGCGATACTGGCGACGCACGCGTTCGCAGTCGACGATCAGGAGCGGCGAGCCAAACTCACGCACGAGACGACGGATCTCGCGCGGCTGAAAAGGATCGATAAACGAGGATTTACGGCTCGGACTCATCGGCAATGACTCGCTCTGGATGAAAGGATAACGCTGCGATCAAAGAAACGTCGCCGCAGCTCGGGACAGACGGTCACGGACGGCATCCCACTGCGGGGACTCTGGTACGGACTCGACGAGGATACGTGAGACCCCGAGCTTGTCGAGTCGTCGCAACTCGGCATAAAGCGCGCGGCCGTAAGTCGCGGGGTCACTACCCGGCGGACACGCCAAGGTGACCACACGGTCGCCTCGCCCGATCGCGGCGGCCTCAGCAGCCGAAAGCCCTCCAACGGGAACAAGCTCGAGCGGCGTCTGCGGCGCATAGTGCTGAACGGTACTGCCGGGAACGCGTGGAGTATCCGCGCCCGTACCCGTCTTCACGGACTCACCGAGCACCGCTTCGAGGTCGGCGCGTGAAATCGAACCTGGCCTCAGCAGTCTCGGAACCGCATCGACAAGCGAAACGATCGTCGATTCGAGACCGACCTCGCAATCGCCCCCCTCGAGCACCAGCAGATCTTTCGGGAACTCCTCGCGAACGTGAGCCGCCCGCGTCGGCGAAACACGACCGTAACGATTGGCCGAGGGCGCGGCGATGCCGCTACCGAAGGCTGCGAGCAAGGCACGCGCCACTGGATGAGCCGGCACACGAATCGCGACTGTGTCTTGCCCACCGGTGAGCTCGTCGGAGACTCGAGTCGAACGCGGCAATACGAGCGTGAGTGGCCCCGGCCAAAATCGACTCGCCAATGTTTGAGCGGCCGGAGGGATGTCGGATACCCAATCTTTGAGGTCGTCGACCGAGAGCACGTGCAGGATGAGCGGGTGCGTCGACGGTCGCCCCTTAAGCGCATACACCTTGCGCAACGCCTCGGCGTTGCGGGCATCGGCACCGAGCCCATAAACGGTCTCGGTCGGAAAGGCCACGAGCTCGCCCGCGCGCAAGGCGGCAACGGCGGCCGCGATGTCGGGTGCTACAGCACCGGTTGAAGCGGACATGACCGAAAGTTTAGCCGACCGCCGACCACTCGCGCGCCAATTGCTGCACGCTGAGCGGGGCGGAGCCCTCGGCCTTGTTGTTGACGATGACGAGCGCTTCACGCCCCTGCCCCACAGCTCCTCGAAGGAGCGACAGGATGCGGCATCGCGACTCGGCATCGGGCTCGACCAATCGGTCGAAGGGCGCGTACGTCGCTCGCGCTTCTTCGTAAGCCCGATCACGTCGCAGCAGCCATCGAATCACCATTGGTCCCTCGCCGGTGTCAAAGATCGCCTGCTCATCGACGTTCGGCATCCGCGGGTGGGCCGCGAAGCCGTGGGCTACCTT
>JBIIHO010000231.1:0-3371 GCA_044235605.1 Steroidobacteraceae bacterium
CGGGCGGCATGGACATCGAAGAGGTCGCCGAGCACTCACCCGAAAAAATCACCACGGTCAATATCCATCCGGCGGCGGGCCTGCAGCCGTATCAGTGCCGTCGCATGGCATTCGCTCTCGGTTTCAAAGATGCGCAGATCGCGCAGTTCCAGAAAATCGCGATGGCGCTCTATCAGCTCTACCTCGACAAAGACGCGAGTCTTCTCGAAGTCAATCCGCTGATCGTCACCAAGACGGGTGAACTCGTCGCGCTAGATGCCAAGATCAACATCGATGCCAACGCTACGTACCGCCAGAAGGCGCTCGCGGCCATGCGCGATACCGCTCAAGAAGACCCGATGGAATTACAGGCGAGCCAACACGATCTCAACTACGTGTCGCTCGACGGGGACATCGCGTGCATGGTCAACGGCGCAGGGCTCGCGATGGCTACGATGGATCTCATCAAGTTGCACGGCGGTTCGCCGGCGAACTTCCTCGACGTGGGTGGCGGCGCGACCGCCGAGCGCGTCACGGTGGCCTTCAAGCTCATCCTCTCGAACCCGAAGGTGAAGGCGATCCTCGTCAATATCTTTGGTGGAATCGTGCGCTGCGATCTCATTGCTGAGGGCGTCATCACGGCCGTCAAGAACGTAGGCGTCAAGGTTCCGGTAGTCGTGCGCCTCGAGGGTACGAACGCCGAAAAGGCACGCGAGATGCTGGCCTCGAGCGGGCTCAAGGTCATCGCTGCCAAAGATCTCACCGATGCGGCGCAAAAAGTCGTCGCGGCCGCGCGCTGACGCACATCGTCGTTCGCGCTCGTACCACAAGCTGACAGGATTCGATTCATGAGTATTCTCGTCGACAAGAACACCAAAGTGATCTGCCAAGGTTTCACTGGAAAACAAGGTACTTTTCACTCCGAACAATGCATCGCTTACGGCACGCAAGTCGTTGGTGGTGTGACGCCGGGGCGCGGTGGCGAAAAGCACCTCGACCGTCCGGTCTTCGATACCGTGCACGATGCCGTCGTGGCGACGGGCGCCAACGCCTCGATGATTTACGTACCTGCTGCCTACGCGGCCGATGCGATTCTCGAAGCGGCCGATGCAGGCATCGAACTCATCGTGTGCATCACCGAGGGCATCCCGGTGAACGACATGGTGCAAGTGAAGACCGCGCTTGCGGGCTCGAAGTCGCGGCTCATCGGTCCGAACTGTCCCGGTATCATCACGCCGGGCGAGTGCAAAATCGGCATCATGCCGGGCTTCATCCACAAGCCGGGCTGCATCGGCATCGTGTCCCGCTCGGGCACGCTCACCTACGAAACCGTTTTCCAAACCACTAACAACGGTCTCGGTCAGAGCACCTGCGTCGGTATCGGTGGAGATCCGGTACGCGGTATGAATTTCATTGATGTCCTTGCGCTATTCCAGGACGACCCGAAGACCGAAGGAATTGTGATGGTCGGCGAGATCGGCGGCAGTGACGAAGAGGCGGGTGCAGAGTTCATCCGTCAGCACGTCACCAAGCCTGTCGTCGCCTACATCGCCGGTGTCACGGCGCCTCCGGGCAAGCGCATGGGTCATGCGGGCGCGGTCATCGCCGGTGGTAAGGGTACGGCCGCGGATAAATTCCGCGCTCTCGAGGCGGCAGGCGTGCGAACGGTTCGATCACCGGCTGAGCTGGGTTCGGCGATCGAAGAGCAGTTGCGCAAGCGCCGGAAGGCTTGACGCGCGAGTCGCTGCGAATCGCCCTCGCGCAGGTCAACCTGCTCGTGGGCGATGTGGGCGGCAATGCCGCCCGCGTATTGCAGTCGGCTGCCGAAGCCGGCGTGGCAGGCGCCGATCTTGTCGTCTTTCCAGAGCTCACGCTTGCCGGTTATCCGCCCGAAGACTTGCTCTTCCATCGGGGATTTCGCAGGCAGGTCGATTCGGCACTCTCGCGCTGCACCGAGTCCACCGGTCTTCCTTCGATGTTGGTGGGATTTCCGGAATACACCGATCACGGTATCTATAACTCAGCCGCCTGGATCGAGGGCGGCACCGAGCGCGCTCGTTACCGAAAGGGCTGTTTGCCCAATTACGGAGTCTTCGACGAGCAGCGCTATTTCGCGCGGGGCGGTGCACCCTGTGTGATCGAACATCGCGGCATCAAGATCGGCGTATTGATTTGCGAAGATATTTGGCAGGAAGCGCCTGCTGAAGCCGCTCGCGCTGCAGGCGCCGAGCTACTGATGGTGACCAACGCCTCGCCCTATGAGCACGGCAAACAAGCCTCGCGTGAAGCGACCTTGCGAACGCGTGCGGTCGAGACGGGTTTGCCTGTGGTGTACGTCAACCTCGTCGGCGGTCAGGACGAGTTGGTGTTCGACGGTCAGAGTGTCGTCGTCGACGCGAAGGGCGACGTCGTTCATCGCTCACCCGCCTTCGTCGAATCGCTCGAGTACGTCGAGTTCGCGAGATCGGCCTCGGGCTCGGTCGTGCCTATGCCGAGCGGTCGGATCGCCGCGCCGCTCGACGACGTGGCAGAGGTCTATCAAGCCCTCGTGCTCGGCGTGCGCGACTACGTCGGTAAACATCGCTTTCCGGGCGTGGTGCTCGGGCTTTCCGGCGGCATCGACTCCGCGCTCACGCTCGCCCTTGCCGTCGATGCACTCGGTGCTGATCGTGTTCAGGCGGTGATGATGCCTTCGCGTTACACCTCGCAGCTCAGTCTCGACGAGGCGGCTGCCCAGGCCATTCGTCTCGGGGTCAAATATTCCGTGATCCCGATCGAAGGAATGTTCGACGCCACGCTCGCTGCGCTACGCGACGAGTTCGCGGGCCGCGCGCCCGATGCCACCGAAGAGAACATTCAGTCGCGATGCCGCATGCAGCTGCTCATGGGTATCTCTAACAAGACTGGCCGAATGTTGCTCACCACGGGTAACAAGAGCGAGATGGCGGTGGGATACGCCACGCTTTACGGCGATATGGCAGGCGGGTTCGCGCCCATCAAAGATTGCAGCAAGCTGATGGTTTATAAGCTATCGGCGCATCGCAATGCGATTGCTGCGGCGGCGGGCGAGGCGCCGGTCATTCCCGTGAAGGTCATCGAGCGGCCACCTTCGGCAGAGCTGCGTCACGACCAGAAAGACGCCGATTCCTTACCGCCGTACGACGTGCTCGATCCGATCCTCGAGGCCTTCATCGAGCAGGATCTCTCGGTCGATGAAATCGTAGCGAGAGGTTACGACCGAGTGACGGTGGGTCGTGTGCTCGATCTAGTCAAAAAAAACGAATACAAGCGGCGGCAGGCACCACCCGGTGTTCGCGTGAGTCGCCGAGGCTTCGGCCGCGACTGGCGCTATCCGATTACGAGTGGATATCGACGCTGATCTCAGCGCTAAG
>JBIIHO010000232.1:0-3321 GCA_044235605.1 Steroidobacteraceae bacterium
AACCAAGGGAGCCGCAAACGCTAGTGTGGCAAGGACGACCGACCGAAAAATGGCGGAGCGTCTCGAGAAGAATGAACTCATAAGAAATACTTTACACCGTTTGTTTGTCCGACACGCCCGATTTGCACTAAAAAAGGGCGTCCCTAATCTGGCTTGCATTCGGATGGTGCGTTGTTGCGAGAGCGTTGAATTTATTTTTTGAGGCAGTGTTGCAAACGCTTAAAAACCTGTGCAGATTCGATGCGGGTCAAAAATTATAACCGATCTGCATTGACTCAAAAACGCTTAGGGAGGCGTCATGTTTCATCGCATTACGAGTGTCGGGTTTTCATGTTTTTTCGTTTTGATTTCGGCCTCGACGGCTGCTATCGCTCAGAATGTCGATGGCTCGAGTCGCGAGGGGCTTCAAGAAGTCGTCGTTACGGGTTCTCGAATTCCGACGGACCCGAACCTCGTTGCTTCGACCCCCCATTCAATTTTTGGATGAGTCGGATTTACGACTCTCCGGCGAAATCAACTTAGCTGAAATCGTCAACGATATTCCGGCGCTCGTATCCTCGACCACCGCCGAAAACTCGCTCACGGGTGCCAATGCACTCAATCTTCGCGGCATGGGCGGAGAACGCACTTTGACGCTGGTCAACGGTCGCCGTCACGTCGCAGGCTTTCGCGGCACTCAAGCGGTGGACATTGGCAGTATTCCGCGAGCCCTCGTCGAGCGCGTAGAAGTCACCACCGGCGGCGCTTCAGCGGTGTACGGATCGGATGCTGTGACCGGAGTGGTGAATTTCGTTCTGAAAGATAAGTTCGAAGGATCTCAGATCGACTTTCGGGGCGGCGTATCCGGACAAGGGGATGCCGAGAATTTTTCGGTAGACGTATTGTTCGGCGACAACTTTGCCGATGGTCGGGGAAACTTGGTTTTCGCGCTGACGATCGAAGAAGACTCCAGCATTACCCATGGTGATCGGAATTGGTCGCGCAATAACGGCATCGCCGTGACGCAGACGAACCCAGATTTTCTAACCAATCCGAATGCGCCGCCGCGAGCGGTCATCAATGATGCTCGCTTTTGGTTGACCTCGCAGGCTGGGTCGATCGCACCGGGCGGTTTCACCACGTCATCCCGCACACGAAATTATGGGGTCGATATCAACCGCAACGGGATCATCGATTGCCAAGAATCCGAGGCGGGTCGAACGAGCTTTCTCGCGGGTTGCTGGATCACCAATCCGGATGGATCGGTCAGTGTGTTCAAGGATGGGTTGGTACTCAACGGTCTGTGGAGCATCGGCGGAATGGGCGGCGCATGGGCCTACTTCGACCGCGACACACTCTAGCCGGAGACAGATCGAGTCTCTGTCAATCTCAACTCGAACTTCGAGCTGAACGACTCCACGAAATTGTTTTTTGAAGCCAAGTACGTCAAGGGGACTTCGAGTCGGTTCGATGAACAGGATACCTATTGGGATACTTTGGTGATCTACCCGGACAATCCGTTCGTGCCGCGGGAGTTGTTACCGGTCGCAAATCGTCAGGGATACCTGCTGTTGACCAAAGATCCTCTCGACGTCAGTGATAACAACCCCGATTTTTACGACCGCGAGACGATTCGCGTGGTAGCGGTGCGCAGTTCGAGCCGTTCGCGGGGCACCAGTTTGAGGTGGCTGCCAACTACGGTCAGTTCACCAACACATCGAAGACCTCGGGCGTCTATCTCGACCGTCTATTCGCGGCCATGGATGCGGTTCGCGGGCCGAACGGAGAGGCGGTCTGTCGATCAGATCTTGATCCGGGTGCGTTTTACGAAATTGACTATTTCACGGGCAATGCCGGATTTGCGAATGGAGACTATTTCTCCAATCGTTATTACACCTTCACGCCTGGCGACGGGCAGTGCAAGCCGCTCAACCCGTTCGGCGTCTACGCCGCGAGCAAGGAGGCTCAAGACTTCATCACGGCGAACCTCGTCGACAAACTCGTTATCGAGCAGATGGTCGTGTCTGCGACGGCGGCAGGGGAGTTCGAGATTCTTCAAGGTGTTCTGGATGGTCCGATCGGTTATGCGGCCGGTATCGAATATCGGGACGAGTCGAGCGATAGCCGTCTTGATCCGCTGACGCTCGGCATCCTTCCCGAGGGAACGTCACTCACGCCGGGTGTGCTCGCCAAGAGTATCGATCCTTGGGTGAATTCGTTCTTGTCCATCGACAACGTCCAGCAGTTCAACACGGGTGGTGGCTACGATGTGACGGATGTCTTCGCAGAAATCCGCCTCCCGATTTTCCGCGGACGAATGCTCGCTGAGGAGTTGACCCTCGACGGCGCCGTACGGTTGGCGGATTACTCGACGCTCGGGGAAACCACGACTTGGAAGGCGGGTTTATCTTGGGCGCCGATTTCTGGACTGACTTTCCGTGGCACGATTTCGGAGGCGGTACGGGCGCCGAATATCTCGGAACTTTTTGATCCGAAGCTTCCGATCTTCATCGCAGCGACTGCCGATCCCTGCGATCGGGTGAATGTCAGTTCGGGTACCGATGTTCGTAAAGCCAACTGCGTGGCTGCGCTGCAAGCGGCGGGCGTTGCCTCGAGCAGTATTTTGGGTCCCAACAACACCTACATCTGGAATAACCCTCTGACGGGGCGCTTTGCGGGAACGTCGGGTGGAAATCCGAACCTCAAAGCCGAAACCGCTGAAACGTTCACGGCGGGCCTTGTGTTCGCGCCGAGCTTCGTCAGTGGTCTCTCAATTACGATCGACTACTGGGACGTGGCCATCGACGAGGCGGTCGCGGCAGTTTCGGCGAACGATGTCCTTCAGGGATGCTTCGACTCGTCGTCTTATCCGAATGTCCCGTTCTGCAGCCAGTTCTCGCGACGCCCGGACGGCGGTCTTCGCACCCTGGATTCGGGCTTGCTCAACTTTGCACGGCTCGAGGCGACCGGTGTCGACTTTGCAGTCAACTATCGGATCCCCGTGGGTGAAAACGTGTTCGGGGTTCGACTGGTAGGCTCACAACAGGAGAAGCTCGACCGATTCTTCAACCCGCGTAACCCGGATGATATCGATCCCGAAGTCGAGGAGATTCGACTTCCCAAGTGGAGCGGGAACCTCAACCTGACTTGGAACCGTGGGCCGATCGGCGTCGGTGTCCAGATGAGCTACCAGAGTAAACAGGCGGTAGCCGAGATTCAGGACGTTCGTGGTTTGTACGGCAAGAAGCCGTTGTATGGTGATGCGGGCTTCTTCGATGCCGTGACTATTTTCGATGTCAACGCGAGCTACGAGTTTAACGAGTCGTTAAACCTCTACGCCGG
>JBIIHO010000233.1:0-3295 GCA_044235605.1 Steroidobacteraceae bacterium
CGCGTGCGCCCGAATTGAGCGCATTAATGATCATCTTTCGATCGGTCGGGCCCGTGATCTCAACTCGACGGTTCTGAAGATCTGTCGGGATCGGCGCCACCTTCCAGTCGCCCTCGCGAATCGAGCGAGTCTCAGGAAGGAAGTCGGGTAACTCACCGGCATCGAGTCGCTGCTGACGCTGCTCTCGAGCCTTCAGCAGCTGCTCAACCCGGGGCGCGAAGCGCTCTCCCAACTCTTGAAGAAAAACCAAAGCCTCGTCCGTCAGGATTCCTTCACCCTGCGGCCTCGCCCGCGTCCCTGCTGCGAATTCCACGGCTGCCATCGTTCACTCCTAAGCTACGGCGGTTGAACTTTAAGGCCCAGAGTGAGAGGATTTACACAATAGAAATTTCACAATGTGAATTTCACTCGCAACTCGCAAAGCTGCCTCATGACTGGACTGCTGCGACAAGGACATTTTCTCGGTTCGAAGCTGCGCACCTTGCGCAAGCGGAACGGGTTAACCCTGGAAGAGCTTTCGAGTCGTTGCGTACAACTCAGCGCCGATCATGCTCCATCGGTCAGCTACCTCAGCATGGTGGAGACCGGCAAACGCATGCCATCCGCCGAAATGCTCGCGGTGCTTGCGTCCGTATTCGGAAAGGAGTCCGGATGGTTTCTTGATCGAACGGAGTCCATCGCCCCAGAAGCCTCGAAGGGCCCCCGAACGAGCGCAGCCGAGCCGATGCCGCTCGAACCTGCCTTTTTGTTTTCGCGCGACTTGTTACAGCTTGCACTCCCCGAGCTTCTCGCGCAGACGGGAACCAGCGGACGACAGTTTGCGCGTCTACTCGTCCGGGTCTGGCAAGAATCCCGACAAAACGAATTTCCAGACATCGAACGTGCCGCGGAGTCGGTGGGACGGCGTCGAATGCCGCTCACTCTCGACGACGTACTGAAAATCGTCAAAGACACGGGACTCTCCATCCGCTGGGTCGATGAAGAGCGACAAAAAAAATCCGCCTCGGTGTTGCGGGCGAGATTCGAAGCGCCATCGACCATCGTGATCAATAAAAACCTGCGCTCTCACGAGGCGCGGCTCAAGTACACGTTAGCCTTTTTCATCGGTCATCGAATTCTGCACAACGGCGACGGCGTCGTCCCCCCGCACAGCGCGGCGGGTCTCGGTTACGAGGAACCGGGGGCACTCGGCCCTGTTGGCGGCATGGCACCTCGGGACGTCTTGCTCGCCTGGCGTGACTTCGAATGCAGCGCGTTTGCCGGTGCGTTGCTTTGTCCGAAGCAACCGTTCCGACAGTTTTTGGTTCGGGAACGCCACGAACTCGCAGCCGTCGAGAAACTAGGCATCACCGAGGCGGTGATGATGCGACGCATGACGAGCGTATCGCCGTATCGTCACTGGCATTTCTTTGACGGATACGCGCCCGGATATCTGCGCGCCGTTTATCGAGGCAATGGCATCGCCCTGCCCTGGGGCAACATGAGTCTGGTCCCAGATCCCTGTCCCAACTGGGCGGTGTTCAGACTGCTGCGAGACGACTCGTCGGCGCCGGGAGAGACTTTTTCACCCGTATCGCAAATCTCGATCATGCGAGATGGCGGAACGCCTCAACTTTACTGCTGTCATTCCTTGCGGACCCGAGATGCGGCAGACGTCTCGCACGTGTTGTCGGTCGGCATCGATTTGGCACCCGCTCTCGATGCCCAGGGGTTCGACTCACGCAGGCTCATCGATCTCATCGACGAACAGTGCGGCCGCGGCGGCGGCGTGAGCAAAGTTCCGGCAGAGGCCGCGGAAGCCATTCGCACTGTCAGCCACGTACTGAATATCGCCTGGGTCGCGCGCTCGCTCGAAGCCCCGGCGAGCATCATCTGCCCCCGCAGCCGGTCCTGTCCGCGCAGCTCACCCTGCGGTAGTCACTGACCTTAAAAGCGGCGACGGCTTTTACTCACCGCGTCGAGGCGCCCGAAGCTGTTCAGCCAGCATCAGCGATAGCTCGAGCGCCTGCTCATAGTTGAGGCGAGGATCGACGCTCGACTTATATGCACGCTGAAGATCGACGTCGGCGAGACCTCGCGCCCCACCCGTGCACTCCGTCACATCCTCTCCGGTGAGCTCCACGTGTACGCCCCCAAGATGCGATCCGAGCGAATGATGGACGGCACTCGCGAGCTCGAGCTCGCGAAGGATATTCTCGAAACGACGGGTCTTGAGTCCGCTCTGACTGGTTTCGGTATTCCCATGCATCGGATCACAAATCCAGAGCACAGAGTGGCCCGTCGCCCGCACCGCCTGAATCGCTTTCGGCAACGCACTCTCAATATCCTTGGCCCCATAGCGATGGATGAGCGCAAGCTTGCCTGGAATATTTTGAGGATTCAGCGTGGTGACGAGTCGTTGTAACCAGGCTGCGTCCATCGCCGCACCCACCTTGACACCCACCGGATTGGCGATGCCTCGGCAATACTCGACGTGCGCCCCGTCGAGCTGCGCGGTGCGCATGCCGATCCAGGGCATGTGGGTCGACAGGTTGTACCAGCGATTTTGACGCGGAATGAAACGGGTCTGGGCTTGCTCGTAGTGCAAGACCAAAGCCTCGTGACTCGCGTAGAACTCTGCTCGTAGGGCCTGATGAACCTCTTTCGCGCTGATCGTTTCGAAAAACTCGAGTCCGTCGGCCACTGAAGCGACGATGCGCTCGTACTGAGCCTTGAACGGCGAGTGTCCGACAAAACCGAGGTCCCAATATTCCGGGTGGTGCAGATCAGCGAAACCGCCGTCAATGAGCGCTCGAACAAAATTGATGGTGAGCGCCGCGCGCTCATAGCCTCGAAGCAGAAGCATCGGATCGGGCGCTCGCGCCTCGGGCGTGAACTCGGCCCGATTGACGATATCGCCTCGGTACGACGGCAGCGTCACCCCATCGCGAGTCTCCGTATCGGCAGACCGAGGTTTTGCGTACTGCCCACCCATGCGCCCGACGCGAATGACGGGCTTCTTGAGGCCGTGGGTCAGCACAAGACTCATCTGCAACAAAATTTTGAGGCGCTTCGTGATCGCGCCTGATTCACAGTCGTCGAAGTTCTCGGCGCAGTCTCCGCCCTGCAGGAGGAATCGCTCCCCTCTCTGCGCGGCCGCAAGCTCTTCGCGCAATCGCTCGATTTCCCAGGAGACGACGATCGGCGGCAAACGAGAGAGCTTCGCCACGGCGTCGGCGAGCGCGACTGAATCGCGATAGGCCGGCTGCTGCTGCGCCGGTTTGGTCTGCCAACTCGTCGGGTTCCAGGACTGGTG
>JBIIHO010000031.1:0-10758 GCA_044235605.1 Steroidobacteraceae bacterium
TGATCGCCATTTGGTATCCCATCAAACAAGTCAAAGATACGGACGCATGGCGCTCCAGACTTATTTCGGCACTGCCGCAGAAAGCTGGCGGCGAGACCCTCTCAAGCCTCACCATCGAGCTTTGGACTCATCCTCTCGATACGCGAGTAGGGTTGAACGGATCTGGGATGTTAATCATCAATCCGCCGTTTCAATTCGAGGAGCATGCCCGTCACTGGTTGCCTGCACTGCATGCCGTGCTCGATCCGCAGCGCCGCGGCGGCTGCGCCGTGAGATAACATCGTGCAAGCCATGACGAGATCCGACAACACTGTTTCGACGATACCCGATCGTTATGGCGTTGTCGGCCATCCGGTCGCACACAGCCTGTCGCCTCTGATACATACCGCTTTCGCCGAAGCCACTCGACAATCGATGTCATACGATCGGTATGACGTCGCTCCGGAAAACTTTGAGCGTGACGTCTCTGCGTTTTTTGAAAATGGTGGCCGCGGCCTCAACGTCACGGTGCCTCACAAAGAGCGCGCCGCGGCCTGGGCCGACGAGCTGACACCGCGCGCTCGACGCGCAGGCGCCGTCAATACACTCATCAAGCTCGAAGATGGTCGCGTCCGGGGCGATAACACGGATGGCGCGGGACTCATGGCGGATCTTTCGAGACTGAGCGTTGCAGTAACAGGCCGTCGCTTGCTCATTCTCGGTGCTGGCGGCGCCACACGCGGCATACTCGGACCATTACAAGAATGTAGTCCTGCTGAAATCGTGATCGCGAATCGTACAGCGGAGCGAGCGCGGGACTTGGTCGGAGGCCAAGGTTGCGGCTATGACCAACTAGGTGCTTTTTTGAATCGCGGTGATTTTGACCTTGTGATTCATGCGACACCGCTCGGTCTGAGCGGCGGCCTACCGGAAGTCGACTCGCGAATCATCAGCCCACGTACGTTTGCATACGACCTCGGTTACGGAAAGCCCGACACGCCGTTCATCGGCTGGGCGCGAGAGTGCGGCGCAGCCGGTGTCGCTCAAGGACTTGGGATGTTAGTGGAACAAGCGGCAGAGTCTTTCCGAATCTGGCGGGGTGTAGGTCCTGACACTGCGGCCGTGCACCGTAAGCTTGCGGCGTGAGAACCCTTACTCGTCGCTCGATTTAAAGAGTTGATGGCGCCGTGCGTACCAAAAGAACAGCGGTAGCTCCATCAACAAGAACGTCACTACGGTGAAGCCGAACCAGCCCACCTCGGTAACGAGTAGGTCGAAACGCGCTTCAGTTCCCCAGAAGTTGACCCCGACCACGAACAGTGCACAGACGTTCGCTACGAGATCGTTGATAGCGAGTCGGTTCTGATCGGCGCCCGCGAAGCGCGGATAGACGATGAAGTACGCGCAGAGCAGGATCACCGCGTTGACTGTTAGGACGAACTGTTCGGGACTACTCATCGGGGGTTCCGTACGTCTTCAAACTATCGCATTCTATCGCGAGTGGCTCGGTTATCCTTCTGAGCTTTAATCGTTGACCTCGTTTGGCTACCTCTTTTCGCCTGCTCCAGGAGCGCGCATGACTTTACGCATCGATCGTCGCCAACTGATCCACGCCGCCATGTTCGGGCTCGGCGCTCTATCGCTGCCGGCAATATCCAGTGTGCTTTCGGCGCGGGGCTTCACCCACGGCGTGGCGAGCGGCGAACCCGATGCCGACTCCGTGCTGCTCTGGACGCGATTCGTCGGCGAGGGCGACGTCCGTCTGAAGGTAGAAGTCGCTCGCGACGTGGGTTTCACTCGTATCGTGAGCGGCGGCGATACCGTCGCCGAAGCTCAGCGTGACCACACTGCGCGCCTCACTGTCCGTGGTCTCGAGCCAGGCCGTTGGTATTTTTACCGGTTCATTGCGCTGGACGGATCGATGAGCGTGACGGGTCGTACACGTACGCTACCGGTAGGCGATGTTTCGAAGTTCGGCATCGGTCTCTTCTCTTGTTCGAATCTCGGGTTCGGCTGGTTCAATGCCTATGCCCACGCCTGTGAACGGAGCGATCTCGATGTCATCGTCCATGTCGGCGATTACCTCTACGAGTATCCGCTCGGCAGCTATCCAGATTTGAAATCTTTGATTCCGGGTCGTCATATCGAACCGGAACACGAGATCGTCTCTCTGACCGATTACCGCTTGCGTTACGCAAGCTACCGAGTCGATCCCGATCTGCAGCGACTGCATCAGTTGTACCCGATGATCGCTCAATGGGACGATCACGAATTCACTAACGACGCCTGGACAGACGGTGCCGAAAATCATCAGTCCGCTACTGAGGGCGACTGGTCCGCGCGCAGGGCTGTCGCCGAAAGGGTGTATCGCGAATGGATGCCTGTCAGCGACTCACGTTGGCGCGACTATCAAATCGGATCCTTAGCTACGCTCTTCAAACTCGAAACACGTATCTCAGGTCGCAGTGCTCCACCCGATCTGGAAAGTGCCCTGAAAGGTCGCGAGGATATCGCCAAGGCTCTCGTCGAGTTTCGTGAGGAGACCGTTAGGGCTTCGAGCCGCACGATGCTCGGTACCGAACAAGAGCAGTGGCTGCGTCGCGGCCTGCGCCAATCGACAGCGGCTAAAACTCGATGGCAGGTACTGGCACAGCAGGTGTTGATGGGTGAAATTGTGATGCCGCAGGCTGCGATGAACTGGGTAGGCCCCGACTCGCCAGAGTTTATTCGGCGAAGACTCCGTGCCGGCCTCGCCGCTGCGCGCGCAGGCTTGCCGTACAACCTCGACAGCTGGGGAGGTTTCCCGGCTGCGAGAGAGCGGCTACTCAAAGATGCGGCAGCGGCCAACGCTGATCTCATCGTTCTCGCTGGCGACACCCACAACGCTTGGGCACAGAATCTTTCTGTGGGAACACAGAAGGTGGGTGTCGAGTTCGCTACACATTCGGTGGCGTCACCCGGATTTGAGTACAACCTCCCAGGCGTTGATCCACGCGAGATCGCAGGCGCCATCACCGCAAACAACTCAGGTCTCGTGTATATGGATGCGAGCAGACGCGGCTATACGAGCATCCTCCTGACACCCGAGTCGGTAATCGGACAGTTCCATTTCCTTAAGACCGTCCGAGAACGCAGCACGGCACTCGAAGAAACACGAACTCTTCGCGTGGGTCGCGGTACTCGCCAACTCGATATCGTTTGATCCGAAGACTCTGAACGCCTCCTATGACCCCAGATCTCGTCACCGTGGTTTTCATCGTAGTTCTAAGCGTTAGCCTGCTGTTGAGGGTGTGGCTCGCGCGAAGACAGATCGCCCATGTCAGTGCGCACCGCACTCAGGTGCCGGAGGGCTTTCGCGATGTGATCAGCTCCGATGCGCACGCCAAAGCGGCCGACTACACTTGTGCCAATCAAAGATTTGGCCTGATTCAGCTAGCGTTCGGCACGCTGGTACTTATAGGGTGGACGGTCGGGGGCGGACTTAATCTTCTGAATGATGGCGTGCTACAGTTTTTCGGTGGTGATGAAGGCGCCTCCGCCAGCCTTCTTTACCCCGTCACTCTCGTCGTGCTCTTCACGCTCATCGGTAGCGTCATCGAACTTCCTTTCGAGTGGTATCAGAACTTTCGCATTGAGGAGAAATTCGGTTTCAACCGAATGACGCATCGACTGTGGGTCAGCGACATCATCAAAAACACGTTACTTTCCCTTGCTATAGGCATACCGCTCATCGCCGCGGTACTTTGGTTGATGGGCGCCGCGGGCCCTGCGTGGTGGCTGTGGGCATGGGCGCTCTGGATGGCTTTCAATTTATTACTCATGGTCATCTACCCGCTCTTCATTGCGCCGCTCTTTAATGAATTCAAACCACTCGAAGACGAGGCACTTCGCACTCGAGTTAATGATCTGATGCAGCGCTGTGGTTTCTCGGCGAAAGGTCTTTTCGTGATGGATGGCAGCAAACGCTCGGCCCAGTCGAACGCCTACTTCACCGGCATCGGTCGATCCAAGCGCGTCGTGTTCTACGACACGCTGCTTGCACGCTTGTCGACCGGCGAGCTCGAGGCGGTGCTCGCCCATGAGCTCGGACACTTCCATCACAAGCACATCGTTAAGTTGATCGCAGGGCTCTTTATCATGAGTCTGATCGGGCTTGCCACGCTCGGCTGGCTCGCGCAGCAGCCTGCGTTCTATCTTGGTCTAGGTGTAACGCCCAATGCTTCGGCTTCCAACGATGCGCTCGCATTGTTGCTCTTCCTTTTAGTCTTGCCCTGCGTCAGCGTCGTCTTCGGACCACTCTCGAGTCGTCGGTCGCGTCAGTACGAGTTTGAGGCCGATGCCTACGCCAAAAAGCAGTCGAGTGGCGCGGACCTCGGTACCGCCCTCGTCAAACTGACCGAAGACAACGCGAGCACCCTGACACCGGACCCGTGGTACGTGCGGTTCAACTACTCGCACCCGCCGGTCATCGAGCGGCTGGCGGCTCTCAAGTCGGAGTAACCCCTCGACCGGGGGCGCCGCAGAGCGCTCGCGCCCAAACCGCTCGTCCCTGGCCAATCCGCTCGCCTCCACCCAAACCGCTCGCCCGCGCCCGAACCGTCTGCCCCGGGCGGCCCCCGACTATTGACTCGGGTGCATTAATATGCATAATTCGCGCACTTTTATGCAGACCGACCTCCAACAAGCCGAACGCCGAAACGCCATCCTGCGCCTCCTGCGCAGCGGTGCCGTTCGCAAGCAGGAGGAGATCGTCGACCTTTTGAACCAGCAGGGATTTCCGGTCACCCAGTCGTCGGTGAGTCGCGACCTGCGCGATCTCGGCGTGCTCAAGGCCGGAGGACGCTATCTGGCACCCGATGCCACGCAACGCTCGCTCGACGACTTCGGCACCCTGCGGCAGTTCGTCAGAGGGATCGCTACCGCGGGAAGTTCACTCACCGTGCTGCGCACCACAGTAGGCGCGGCCCAAAGTGTCGCGATCGCCATCGACAAGGCCGAGTGGCCTGAGATCGTCGGAACGATCTCGGGTGACGACACCATTTTCATCGCCACCGACAGCGCCGCTGCGCAGACGGCCGTCGTCGCGCGTCTGCGCGAACTCTTCCGCGTCTAAGGATTTTCCATGTCTCAGCCCATCGTTCTCGCCTACTCGGGCGGCCTCGATACCTCTTTCCTCGTCCCGTGGCTCAAGGAGCAGTACCAGCGCCCGATCATCACGGTCACGGTCGACACGGGAGGCATCGATGCCGAGACGGCCAAGACGCTCGAACAGCGAGCCCTCGCGCTCGGCGCGGTCGAGCACCACCAGATCGACGCCCGTGCTGATTACTTTGATCAGGTGCTGCGATTTCTCATCATGGGCAACGTCCGACGCGGTCAGCTTTATCCGCTTTGCGTCGGCGCAGAGCGCGTCATGCAGGCCCAGACGATCGCACTCATGGCGCGCAAGCTCGGCACGGGCAGCATCGCCCACGGCTGCACGGCAGCCGGAAACGATCAAGTTCGTTTCGAAGTCGCCTTACGAACGCTTGCGCCCGAACTCGAGGTGATCGCACCCGTTCGAGATCGACACTTCAAGCGACAAGAAGAGCTGGAATTTTTGCAGAGTCGAAATCTGCCCGTGCCCCCCTTCGGTGCCGCCTACTCGATCAACCGGGGCCTCTGGGGCGTGAGCATCGGGGGTAAAGAAACCCTGACCTCGCAGGGCAGCATTCCCGATGACGCCTGGGTGCTCTCAAAAGAGGCCTTCACGAAACCGCGAGCGCCCGAGAGACATACGGTGCACTTTGAGAACGGCGTGCCTTGCGGCCTCGATGGCAAAACGATGACGCCGGTGGAGGTCATCGAAACGCTTGAAGCGCTCGCCGGGCCTTTCGGAATTGGTCGGGGCATTCATCTCGGCGACACCATCATCGGTACCAAAGGACGCGTAGCCTTCGAGGCGCCTGCCGCTGAAGTACTGCTCAACGCCCATCGCGAACTCGAGAAGCTCGTACTCACCGGGAAACAGCAGCGTATCAAAGAAATGTTATCTGGTCCCTATGGCGACTGGGTTCATGAAGGGCAGCTCCTCGATCCGGTGTGCCGCGACATCGAGGCGCTCTTCATCTCGTCTCAGCAACGCGTGACGGGCGTCGTGAACGTGCTCTTCCGTCCCGGATCCGTTTTCGTCGAGGGCGTGGACTCTCCCTACTCGCTGATGGCCGCCTCAAAGGGGGTATACGGCGAGGCCACGGGGGAATGGACGGCCGCGGACGCACTCGGCTTTTCGCGCATCGTCGGACTCACAGGTGTTTTCCATCGTCGAGCGGGTGAACTCGCAACAGCTCAGGGGACTTCGAAGAAATGAGAACCATCGTCGTCGACAAGATCGCCTCCGTCACTCAGGCCTGCGGCCTCGGACAAGAGGTGCGCATCGCCACGGAAAATCTGCCCTCCGAAGAAGGCGTCGTGGTGGTCGTAGAAATTCTGAACACCAAGTCGAGCTACAACACGCTCGAACTGACGAGCGGCCGCATGGCGAAGGTCACGAAGGGCGACATCGTGGTGGGCGCCCTCGGACATCGCAAAGCGCTCTTCGGCTATTCGGGTCACGTACCCGAAAAACTCGCCGTCGGCGATGTGATCCAGATGCTCAACATCGGTGGCGTCTTGGGCGTTTGCGACTCAGCCAACCCTGACAAAGGCAGACCGTTCGACTGTCGCGTACTGGGCGTGGTGTTGCACTTCCCCTACCTCGGCGAGCGTATCGGCGTACCGGCACGAGCCGGTTATCGAAAACTCGATCTCGCAGCGCCGCTCGATGCTCAAGGTGTGCCCGTCGTGGCGCTCGCCGGTACCTGCATGGAAGCGGGCAAAACCGCCGCGGCTTGCGCGATGGTGAGTCGCATGCGGCACCGTGGTCTCATCGTCGATTGCTTCAAGGCGACGGGCGTCTCGCTCCGTCGCGATATTCTCGCCATGGAAGATGCCGGCGCGAGAAATTCGATGATCTTCACCGACCTCGGGATCATCACTACGACTCGTACCGTCGGCCCTGCGCTGACACGCACGATGATCACCGAGATCGCCGTCAAGAAGCCCGATGTCATCGTCTTTGAGCTCGGCGATGGCATTCTCGGTACCTACGGCGTCGACTCGATCCTCGAATGCGCCGATATTCGAAAAGCGCTGACGGGCGTCGTGCTGTCCGCAAACGATCCGGTCGCGGCCTGGGGTGGCGTTAAATTGCTACGAGAGCGCTTCGGCATCGAGCCCTGCGCCGTGACGGGACCGGCTACCGATAACGCCGTCGGCGTTGACATCATTCGCGAGCAAATGAAAGTGGCCGCGTTCAATGCACTCTCCGACGGTGCAGCACTCGGCGACTGCGTCATCGATGCCATCGGACTCGGCGCACGATTCCCCGTGGCGGCTGCATCGTGAAAAAGACTCCGACACTCGTACTCGGCGGCACGGGCTATGTCGCAGGCGAAGTCCTTCGCCTCGTGGCGGGTCATCCGCAACTCGAGATCGTAGGTGTCATGTCCGACTCGCAACCCGGCGAGTCAGTCGCGAAGGTCTTCCCCCACCTCGCGCCGGCGCTGGGTGATCTGCGTTTCCTCTCCGAATCGGAGATCGCGGCACTCATCACTACGCTACAGACGAGTGCCGTCTTTTCTGCTGCACCACATGGCGTAAGCGCCGCGCTCATCGACAAGCTATTGCAGGCCGCGGAAGCCGCGGGCACGCACCCTCACGTAGTCGACATCTCGGCCGACTACCGCTACACCTCCGCTGACGCCTATGCCGCGGTGTACAAGCACCCGCACGGGGCGCCGGCACGACTCAAAGATTTCACCTGCGCCCTGCCCGAACATTTGAAAAAATCGCCGACACCGCACGTCGCCCATCCAGGCTGCTTCGCGACGGCAACCTTGCTGGCGAGTGTCCCGCTACTCTCGTTGGGTCTCATCCAGCCGACGTTGTTCGTCAGCGGCGTCACGGGCAGTACGGGCTCAGGCCGAAAACCGGTCGACGGCACTCATCATCCGACCCGGCACAGCGATCTTTACGCCTACAACGCGCTCGCTCATCGTCACGCACCCGAGATCACCGCCTGCGCCGCGGCAGTGAGCGGCATCACGGCGAACTTCGCCTTCGTACCCCACTCTGGTCCGTTCGCACGCGGCATCCATGTCACCGTGCAAGCCACCATCGCGACGGCACATGCCGGCCTCGACGCCCAGACACTCGTTGCCAAGTTGCGCAATTTTTATGAGGGCTCGATGTTCGTTAACGTTGTCAACGCCCCGCCTCGCCTCAAAGACGTGGTCGCGAGTAACTACGCGCGCCTGCATGCCTCCACCGACGGTCGAACGATCGCCGTGATGTGCGTGATCGACAACCTCACCAAGGGCGCTGCAGGTGGTGCTGTTCAGTGGATGAACCGGTTGCTCGATTTGCCCGAGCATATCGGTCTCACCGCACCCGCTGCAGGCTGGACCTGACCTTATTCCTTAACGAGCCATCACTCATGAGTCCTGTCGATCATCTCGCTCCGGTTTTTGCGCAATACCCCATCGAAGTTGTCGATGCGGAAGGCGTTTGGCTCCATACGCGATATGGGCGCCGTGTTCTCGATCTTTACGGCGGTCACGCTGTCGCTGCGCTCGGCTACAAGCACCCAGGCTGGACGAACGCGCTCGCTCGACAATCCAATGCCTGCAGCTTCCAGAGCAATGCGGTCCCCATGGATGTGCGGGTGCGCGCCGCCACTCGACTCGCCCGCTTCGCAGGTGATCACTTCGACAGCATTTTTTTTGTGAACTCTGGCGCTGAGGCTAACGAGAACGCGCTGCGAATGGCGTTCAAGATGACACGCCGCTCCAAAATCGTCGCCATCGAAGGCGCATTTCATGGACGGACCGCCGCAGCCGGCGCAGTGACCTGGGGTGCAGACAAAAAATGGTATGAGTTCCCGCGAGCGCCGTTCGATATCGGCTGGATACCGCGGCGAGACTTGAGCGCCATCGCAAGTCAGGTCGATACCAATACAGCGGCGGTCATCGTCGAACCCGTTCAGGGTGTCGGCGGCGCCTTCGACATGGGTCACGAATTCCTCGCCGCACTTCGCGCCCGCTGTAACGAGACCGGCACCGTGCTCATCTTCGACGAAGTGCAAATCGGCGTCGGTCGTAGTGGTCAGCCTTTCGCGGCGCAGTTTTATGACGTCATGCCAGACATGATCACGACGGCTAAAGCGCTCGGTAATGGTTTCCCCTGCGGCGCCTTGCTGATGACGCCTCGCGTCACGGCCGCGCTCAAGCTGGAAGGACTCGGTACCACCTTCGGTGGTGGACCGATGGCCTGCGCGGCTATAGAAGCGGTGATCGAAGCTATCGAGGACGAAAAACTTCTCGAAAACGTTCGTCGTGTCGCGAAGTACCTGCGCGATACGTGCACCGTGGGCCCCGTCACGGGTCATCAGGGCGCGGGTTTCTTACACGGCCTGATTTGCTCACGGCCGGCCAAAGATATCCAAAAGACGTTGCTCGAACGAAACATTCTCGTCGGCACGAGTGGCGATCCAAATGTCGTCCGGCTCTTGCCCCCGTACATTCTTCAAGAAAAACACGTCGACCTCCTCAGAGAGGCCTTGCTAGACCTATGAAACGATTTTTCGATCTCGCCGATTTCAGTCGTGAGGAGATCCTCGATCTGCTCGCGCTCGCCCGTCGTCTCGAAGAACACCCCGAACCGCGCGCGCTCGCGGGGAAGATTCTCGGACTCGTGTTCTTCAACCCCTCGCTGCGCACGCTCTCTTCGTTTCAGGTCGGCATGATGCGTCTCGGAGGCCAGTCCTTCGTCATCACACCGGGACAGGGAACGTGGCAACTTGAAACACGCACCGGCGCAATCATGAATGGTGCGGCCGCGGAGCACGTGCGCGAGGGACTCCCCGTACTCGCATCTTATGCCGACGCCCTTGGTATCCGCGCTTTCGCAGAGGGCAAAGATCTTCGGCACGATTTGGCAGAGACCAACTTCAAGGCGATGGCATCCGTCGTCGATAAGCCGCTTATCAATCTCGAGTCGGCGATGAATCATCCGTGTCAGGCTCTCGCCGACTGGAAAACCCTCGAAGACCTTCGGGTTCCGGCCCGCGCGAAGTTCGTACTCACCTGGGCGAATCATCCGCGCGTAACACCGCTCGCCGTTCCCGCCGCCACCGTACACATGGCTGCACAACGCGGCATGGAAGTGGTCGTACTTCGCCCCGAGGGGTTCGCGCTTCCGCCGGAGATCATGGACAAAGCGCGCGCGGCTGCAGCCGCGTCCGGCGGCTCGGTACGCGAAACCAATGATCGAGTCGAAGCGCTCGCCGGTGCTCATGTGGTGTACGCCAAAGAATGGGGTTCGACCACGCATTACGGAGACTCCGTCGGCGACGCTACGCTACGCGCAGGCCTTACCGACTGGTGCGTACGCGAGAACTGGTTTTCAAAGTCTGCGAGCGACTGCAAGTTCATGCATTGTCTGCCGGTGCGTCGAAACGTCGCCGTCGCCGATGAAGTACTCGATGGTCCACGCAGCGTAGTTCAACGCGAGGCACATAACCGTTTGCCCGCACAGATGGCGGTGCTGCACCGCATGCTTTCGAATGGAGGAGCTGAACGATGATCATGCACCGAGCCGACCCTGCCGCCGTCATCCGAGCGCTGCGCAGCGCGGCCCCGTACATCCGCTTGTACAAGGGAAAAACTTTTGTCGTCAAAGCAGGCGGTGGCGTGTTCGGCG
>JBIIHO010000234.1:0-3277 GCA_044235605.1 Steroidobacteraceae bacterium
TCCATCAACCGCGTAACCACGTCGATGACCTCGCCGAGCTCCTGACCGAATCGTTCGGGAGAGATTCGGACGCCGAGTTGGAAGTCGGGCTTTGCTGCTTTCCTGATACGACGGACGATTTCGAAGAGAAATCGACTTCGCGCGGAAGGCGTTCCACCCCAGTCGTCGGCACGCCGATTGAAGGTGGGGCTCAGGAATTGGCTGATCAGATAACCGTGCGCAGCATGCAATTGCACGCCATCGAATCCGGCGTTCTGCGCGCGCAATGCGGCGACGGTGAAATCGTCGATGACGCTTACGATCTCTTCTTCTGACATCATCCTCGCGGAGGTCGCGGGGTCTTCTGATGGGCTAACCCGGTCAGATGAAATCGAGCGGAGACCGCCGTGGTAGAGCTGTAGCCCTGATAGCGCACCTGCGCTACGCATGGAAGAGGCGATGAGACGGAGCCCCGGAATGTGTCGATCAGAGAAGCATCCGAGTGCGCCAGGAAAGCCTTTCCCACACTCGTTGACGTGCGAAGCGCAGGTCATGACATAAGCAAAACCGCCTTTTGCCCGAACACTCAACCAATGCAATTCATCGTCCGAGAGCGTGCCATCATCGGCGCTCTGCTGATTAGTCATCGGAGCGAGCATGAATCGATTCCGCATGGGCGCTCCGCGTCGGAACGTCAGCGGCTCGAACAAGGCGTCTGCTTGAAGCGCCATGCCGAATCGCGCTCAGCCTACGGAGGCGACTATTTTACGGATTTTTTCTCGCAGGATGTCTTTTCGAACCTTGCCCGACGCGGTCTTCGGGAGAGAGTCGACGATCTCGATTCGCTCTGGAATTTTCTGCTTGGCTAATCCGCTTGCCGCCACGTGCGCAATGATCTTAGATGAATCGAGGTCGTGCTCGGATCGCAAGACTACATAGGCACAAACGCCTTCGCCGAGTCTCGGGTGAGGCATCGACACAACGCTCGCTTCGGCGATTCCTTCGAGTCGGTGAAGAACGTCCTCGACTTCTTTGGGGCTGATATTTTCTCCACCCCGAATAATGAGATCTTTTTTTCGACCGGTGATGATGACCGAGCCATCTTGAGTCACGAGGCCCACATCGCCTGTACGGAAGAATCCGTCTTCCGTAATGGATTCACGCGACTGCGCTTCATCGGCATAACCCAAAAACATGGCGGGGCCGCGAACGAGAATTTCTCCCGACTGTTCGCGAGCTAACGGTTGCCCGGCTTCATCCACCACTCGAACTTCATAATCGTGAATTTGACCGTCTGTGGTCGCCGCCAGTTCTGCGTTATCGCGCCCCAGCCAGCCGAGGGTCACCATGGGCGCTTCAGAGCAACCAAACACTCGGAATGCGCAGCTCTGGGCAAAGGTTGAGTTTGCGTTACGTACGAGGTCAGGTGGGACAGCGGCTCCTCCGCATCCGAAGAATCTCAGCGAAGGAAGTCGTGTCCCGGCGCGATTGGCGACATCTGCGAGTTCTTGGAGAAAGGGCGTTGCAGATACCGTACCGACGACACCAAATGCGTCGATCAAGCGTGTTGCTTCCGCCGCGTTCCAACTCTCCATGAGGAGTGTTCGAGTTCCGGAAATAAAAGGCATTTCCAGCCCGAAACCGTAGCCGGTGATATGGGTGACTGGAGAGGGCATCAGCAGCAGCTCACCGACTTGCACCTGCCAATGACGGGCGCAGTTTTCGATGAAGCGGGTGAGGGTGTCGTGACTGTGGAGTACACCCTTGGGTCGACCCGTTGTACCGGACGTATAAAGCAGGAGTTTTACAGCGGAGGAACGCACCTCTTGCGTCTTGAACTTCCGACCGAGTCCGGCGCGGATCATTTGCTGCAGATTGGATGCGGTTGCCGTGCTCCGCACGAGTACCACGTTCATCAGCCGAGGTAGCGTGGGGCGGAGACGCTCGAGCATAGCCGCGTAGTCGAAGTTTCTGAATGTTTCGGCAGTGAAGTGGAGTTTGCTGCCGCTATCGAGCAACATCTGGCCGACTTCTGCATCACGATAAATGGGTACGATCGGTGTCACTACTGCGCCGACTAGCGCGCATGCAATATTGATGATTGCTGCTTCTTGCCAGTTAGGCAGCTGAAAACTGACGACGTCGCCAGGTCGAATGCCGAGCTCGTGAAGGCTTGCCGCAAGAGCTTCGGCATCGGATACGAGACTGGAGAGACTGTACTCCGGAGTCGAGCCGGGAAAGATATTAAGGTCGGGGGAGCGTAATGCGAGCTCGATTGCGCTCTGCGCAATCGTGCGCCCGCACCAGACTTTGCTATTTTTATAGCGCGCCAGGTGTCGCGGGACTTCGTCCCGGTTGCCGAGCGCGGACATTATTCGTCCTTCAAACGGCCGCCAGCCGCTTCTTGCAGGGCCGCCCATATGGCGACGGTCATCTGGTCGACAAGAGCTTTATCACTCAGCGGCTTTCGGCCGAGCGAAAAATCTTTGAACACCAAAATTTGGTGAACGACCGAAGTGACCAGTCGAACTGAAAAGTCGGCTGCGCGATCGATATCCTTACGATCAGCGGTACCCGGCAGTCTTTCGTAGAGAAGACTGGAAAAACGATCGGCCGCAAAGCAGTAGACCCGGATCTGTCGCTCGTAAACGTAAGGCGCATCGACGATGACTGCAGCGCGGACTAATTGCCCGTGCTCTCGGTAAAAGCGCAAGATTGATCCGAGATTTGCATGAATGATTTTGCGTAGCGGTTTCTTTCCAAGGCGTTCGAAATCGAAGAGCCGGTCTAAGCAAGGATAGACGCGCTCGGCAAGCCGACCGTGGACGCCCAAAATGAGTGAGCGTTTGTCCTTGAAGCGAGCGTAGATCGAGCTCGTGCCGGTTCCGGAACGTTGTGCCAACTCGATCATCGTAATGCGATCGAAAGGCTTCTCATCGAGGAGTTCCTCTAGTGCCTTGAGAACGCGATCCATGGTCTGTCGACTACGATCCTGACGAGGTGCTCGTATCGCCTTTTGATCGGACGCCCGCTCGAAATCCACGATATCGGTCAGTGGTTCGTTTCGCACCATTGGCATTATTATTTTCTCACTCTCAATGAATTGAGATCAGCGAGGAGGTGTTTTCTCAGAATCTTCGGCGTCAGGCAAATTCGGGTATGGTCCGAGCATTAGGAAAGGGATCAACGCCAGGGCCGTCAGTATACAAAGCGTCCAAAGTGCTGGGACATAAGTCCCTTGGGACTGATACACGTATCCCATGAACAGAGGGCCGAGTGCTGACCCCAGAGCAAACAA
>JBIIHO010000235.1:0-3275 GCA_044235605.1 Steroidobacteraceae bacterium
TGCTTGAAAGGTTGATTGCGATGGAGTTGATTCCATCACTCATGTGAACGCGACTGCGTCACGTCAAAAAACATCCGGATTAAAGAATTCCCTGATGGCAATAGCGAGCGGGAACCACCCGATCCCTTTTCGAACTCGGAAGTGAAAACGCTCTGCGCCGATGGTAGTTTCGCCTGTTGCGACGCTAGAGTAGGTCACCGTCAGGGTCCTTATCAAAGAAGACCCCGTGAGCCGTAAGGTTCACGGGGTTTTTCTTTTGCTATCGTGCATTCCATGAAACGCAGAAACTTCCTCTCCGCGGCTGGCGCGAGCCTGGCCGTGGCCTCACTCGACGGCGTTGCCTTCGAGAAATCCAACCGTCCGCTGCGCCTGCTCATCTTGGGCGGCACTCGATTCATCGGGTTGCACATGACCGAGCTCGCGCTCGCTCGGGGTCATACCCTCACGTTCTTCAATCGCGGTCGCACGAATACCGATCGATTCCCCGACATCGAGCGTCTTCGCGGTGATCGAAACGGCGATCTGAAATCGCTCGAGGGCCGGGAGTGGGATGCCGTCATCGACAACTCGGGGTATGTGCCGAGACAGATTCGTGACGCCGCCACGCTTCTCGATCCGCGGGTTGCGCGCTATGTCTTCATCTCGACCATTTCGGTTTACGAGAGCTTCGCGAAAGCGAATGACGAAACTTCGCCGGTCGGCAAACTTACCGACGAATCCGTCGAAACCGTAGACGGCGCGACATATGGCCCGCTTAAGGCGCTTAGCGAAGCCGCTGCGCGCTCGGTCTTTGGTGAGCGTCGAACGTCGATCATCCGTCCTGGACTGATCGTCGGCCCCGATGACAATACTGATCGATTCACGTACTGGCCCGCCCGCGCGGCGCGCGGCGGTCGGATGATCGCGCCGAACGATCCACGCGATCCGATTCAGGTGATCGACGCTCGCGATCTGGCAGCCTTCACCTTGCGCCTCGTTGAGGACGGTACGAGCGGAACATTCAATGCGTTATCACCTCCGGGGCGTTTCACGATCGGAGATGTCGTCAATGAATCGATCGCCGCCGCCAACGCACTCGCCGCGCCGGCAGTCGCACCCAAAGCGGAGTGGATCAGCACGAAGACTTTGGAAGAACAAAAAATCACCGCTTGGGCAGACATGCCAGTATGGGCGCCGTCCGAGGGAGACAACATCGGTTTTGCGGCGACGTCTGCCGATCGCGCTCTCAAGGCGGGTCTCTCTATTCGGTCGATGCGCGCGACGGTGCGCGACACACTCGCATGGCATCTTGGGCGGCCCGAATCTGAGCAAACGAAACTAAAGGCTGGGCTCTCGCCCGAGAGAGAGGCTGCGGCTCTTTCAGCGATCGAACAGAGCCGCTCGAAACAGGGGTGATCACTATGCCGTTTTTCCGAATTATTTCAGCGATTTTCCTATGTTTTTTCTTATCCACTGCGGTATCGGCCGCACCGGTTCCGGAGTCAGAGCGTACCCCCGTCGATCTTCGACGAACCACGCTCGTTGTCCGAGACATCGACAAATCGCTTCCGCTTTACCGCGATACCCTCGGGCTCAAAGTCGTTTATGACCAAGTCATCGGAGGCACGACCCGACTCGTGCTTTTGCGAGCCAATGACGATTTCATTGGGGTTCTCGGGCTGATGCAGCGGCTCAATCCGATTGCGCCCATCCCGCCCCCTGAGTTTCGTCGAGCGCAGGCGGGAGACCCGATATTAGTTTTCAATCTTCGGGATCTCGAGAGTCGAATTGAGCGCATTCGAACCACGCCGTACGTCACGGTAGCCGATGCCCCTCGTTTGATTGATTACCCCGCGCCAAACGGTGGCGTGATTCGTGTGCTGTTCAGCGCCGTATGGGATGCCGACGGTAATTTCATCGAGTTGAATCGAATTATTGGCACCCCCGCTGGCGTCGATCGCTGATTCAGAAGCGGACGCCCACCTTGGTCGAGACGCCGAGGTTATCGCCCGTCTTTTCGACCTCGATTGCGAGACTCCCGAGGAAGATGCTGAAGTTGAGTCCCGCGAACACCCGCACCATGTCGGGGGACTCTTTCGAAAGCGGAACGAGGCCGCTCAACGCGGACTTCTGTGGGGTGACGTCTCCCCAAACCTTGCCAATACCTGCGTAGGGCGTGAAGTTTAAGAGGCCTTTACTCGCTGTGAGCTCAAGACTCCGGGTATCGAGATCGAGTTGCCCGATGCCGGTCAGTTTGGTCGTCGCGGCGCGGATCGCGATGGCGGGTAACGCCACGTTACCTTCGACCAAAGCGTATTTGATTTCAGCGCCAAAGAATTGGATGCCGGTGCCCGGCACTGTCGCGTAGAAACCGCCGACGTCGAAGTCGAAGGGAAGGCCTTTTTGTAGCGAGATACGCGGGACGGTGAGATAGCTCTTTTCGGTTCCGAGCGCGATGCCCCAGGGAAGGTCGGTATCTGTTTCGATGATCGTTGCGCCGACGCCCACATCGAACCCCGTCATGCCAAGAGGCTCCGCGGGGGTGACCGCTTTGTAGCTGAGGGCTGACACGAGATCTCGAGAGAAAGATTTGAACTGAGCCTGACTCAGCGATCCGATCTCGTCGATATCCGCCCGGCTTTCGAGTGATGCTCCTGCAAGCGTTACCGCTGCGAGAGCGATCGCGATGTATCGGGGTACGCGAGAGATTGAAAAGACGATCATGGAGTCCACCGTTGAGTGAGGCTGCGGAATAACCCGCCCTCATAGCTTAACTTTATCGTGTACTACGCAAGAAGAGATGTAATACGCAAGAAGAGATGCCTCGGGATAGCGATGGTAGGCATTTTCTGACATTGAACGGGAGGCGCCTATTACCTACCCTTCGCCTATGGGTCGCACGGGTTTGTTTTTCTTATTTTTGGCGATTTCTGCGGCCGCCTGGTGCCTCTTCGTTCCGTTGTTCGTGCTGCTTTTTTCCTGGACGGAATATGTGTCAGGAATAAATTGGCTTTATCTGCCGCACGGGTTGCGCATGATGTTGGTATTACTGTTCGGCGTGCCGGGTGCGCTGGGATTCTCCCTCGGATCGCAGGTCTTAAGATGGGCTGAGCTCGACGGAATCACTGCCGATCCCTTGGTTGATTTTCCGTTGGCGATCGTCCCGGCCATCGCAGCGTATGGAGCTGCTCTCTTGACGCTTCGCGCCTGGCCCGGAAAAGGGTTACTGCCGCGAATCGGGCAGGGCATCCCCGCCATCGATGGACGCCGTCTCATTCTTTTGGCTTTCGTATCGG
>JBIIHO010000236.1:0-3269 GCA_044235605.1 Steroidobacteraceae bacterium
CATCGCTCGCGTAGAGCGCTGCCTGTCGAACCATTGCTTCTTGACGCGCACCATGCGGATGCGCGACCGGCGAACCGCCTAGTTGATACACGTGATCAAGCCCCATGGCGAGCAGTTCGCCGAGTCGATCGCGACATTTAGCCGGCGGACCACAAATGGAGAACCAGTCGACAAAGCTGTCCGGCACCTCAGCAAGATGACTCCCAGCCTCCTGTGCATGGCGCGTCATGTCGTATCCGGTCTGCATCTTGGCAGCGAGATCTTTGAGCTGCGGTGGCAAGTGATCAAGCGGCGCGTCTTTCATGCCTGCGAAATGAGCAACCATACCGGAGATCATTCGCCCAAGCGCGATCGCCCGGCGCTCATCGGGATCACAGACAAGATTGATGTAGGCACCAATACGAATGGAGTCGCGCGAACGGCCGGTTTCTGCGAGCCGAGCGAGAGCCACGTCCATCGCCCAGCGTATACGCTCGGGTGCGCTACCTACGGCAAAGCTGATTCGGTCGCCGACATCGACGGCCATACGTATCGTCTGCGGCCCAGTACACGCCACATCGATCACGAGCGGCTCGACCGGAAGAGAGTCGTACCATCGGATTTTGGATGCCGTACCCCCGCGATCAATGGTTTCACCACGCGTATAGGCGCGTAAGCGCTCGACAAAGGTGCGCAACTGCGTCGTAGTTCCATTTCGAACACCGATGTGAGCCGCCGATGAATCTCCTCGTCCGATCCCGCAAATCATTCGACCTTTGGACTCCGCTTGCAGCGTTGAGAACGCGCAGGCGGTCACCGCTACGTCACGCGTCACCGGATTGGTAACACCCGTACCGAGGCGCAGGGTACGGGTCGTCTGCGTAGCCAGCGCCAGCTGCGAGAAGGGATCAGGACTCAGGTTTTGTGTGTCAGGACACAGCAAGATTTCGTAACCCATCGCCTCGAGATCCCGCGCGAGAGTCGCGGTATAACCCGGCGAGGCCTCCATCACGATTCCGAACTCGACACTCATCGGCAGAGTGTAACCGCTCGTCAAACGCGTTAGCATTCGCATCACGGATTGCCCGACAACGGGCGTAGGTTCACGGAGACTGCAAGGATGAAACGTTCTCTACTTAGCTTTCTGATCGCCAGCCTCGCGGCACTCACACTCACGTCCCATGCCGCGGCCGACGAGTACACCGAAACCAAGGACCTCTTCCGAAACGCCGGTCAGAGCGCCTCGTTCTTCGATCGCAGTTACGGCTATGCCATCTTCCCGACGGTCGGCAAAGGCGGCCTCGGACTCGGTGGCGCGAGCGGGCGCGGTCGTGTCTACGAGCAAGGTCGCTATATCGGCGACGTCCGACTCACTCAGCTCAGCGTCGGCTTTCAGGCGGGTGGCCAGGCCTACAGTCAGGTCATCTTTCTTCAAGATAAGCGCGCGCTCGACGAATTCACCGGCGGCGAGTTCACCTTCGGTGCGGGTGTGAGCGCGGTCGCCATCACGGCCGCTGCAAGCGCGACCGCTGGTACGACCGGCACTAGTGCCGGCGTGAGTGGCGGCAAACGGGACGCCACCACAACGGGCGAGTTTTATCGAGGCTTCGCGGTGTTCACCATTGCGAAGGGTGGCCTGATGTACGAGGCCGCACTCGCAGGACAAAAGTATTCCTTCACGCCCGTAGGCGCCGAAGAGAAGAAAAATAACGTCGAACGACGGACGCCGCGTCGATAAGCGCGGGCGGGTTTCGAGATTTCGAGGCGCTGGCCTCTCAGCGCCGGTAATCGAGCGGCGGAGCGCGATCACCCACCGCACTCCGATACGTGAACCCGGCGCCGCGGCGCTGCTCGAACTCCGTACGCGCTCGCCCGATAAGCTCGGGCTGAGTGAACAAGTCGACTGCCGTGAGCGCGAGGATCTTGCTCGCGTTCTCCATGCCCTTTAGGCCGATAGTCATCCCACCCGCCGCCACCGCCTGCCACGAGTGCGCCGGCGTTCCCGGCACCCAAGTCGCCGTGCGGAATCCGATGGTCGGCACGACCCAGCTCACATCGCCCACGTCGGTCGATCCCATACCGAGACGCCGGCCAATCGGCTGAATCTCACGCTCCGATCCTAGCGTCACATCGGTCTTGCCCAAGGTCGTGAACAACTTGTCGGCGAACGCCTGCTCTGCCGCGTCGTAAGTCACCCCACCCACTCGTCGCAAATTGACATCGACGGCCGTCGCGAGCACGTCATTGGGTAACAAACTGTACGCACCATGAATGACTTCGTGCTTGACCGTAGTTCCCGTACCGAGAGCCGCGGCCTCCGATACCGCGACGAGTCGGTCAAAGATTTCTGCCATCACCATTGGGTTGCGGTGACGTACGTAGTAAAACACCTCTGCGAATTCCGGTACCACGTTGGGAGCATCGCCCCCGCGAGTCACGATGTAATGCAAACGGGCATCCTCAGGAACATGCTCGCGCATTAGATTCGCCATGAAATTCATCGCCTCAACACCATCGAGCGCAGAGCGTCCGCGCTCGGGCGCCGCAGCGGCATGTGCCGCCACACCGTTGAATCGAAACTTCGCGCTCTTGTTGGCGAGCGTCGGCTCGTTGGTCACGGCGTTGCGATCGCCCGCATGCCAGTGAAGCGCAACATCGACGTCGCTGAACAAGCCCTCGCGAACCATGTAGGACTTACCCGCACCGCCCTCCTCGGCCGGCGTTCCGTACACACGGATCGTGCCGCCGCGACGATTGGCGACCAGCCAATTTTTGATGGCAATACCGGCGGAGACCGAACCCGTTCCGAAGAGGTGATGCCCGCATGCGTGGCCGGAAATACGACCTCTTAAAGGAGAACGTTCAGGCGTCGCGGCCTGTGACACTCCGGGTAGAGCATCCATCTCGGCAAGGATCGCGATGACGGGCTTTCCGCTGCCGTACTCCGCGACGAAGGCCGTTGGCATGCCGGCCACTCCGGCACGAACCGAAAACCCTGCATCACGGAGTTCTTTCTGAAGCCTCGCACTGCTCTGCTCCTCCTGATAACCCACCTCGGCCCAGTTCCAAAGTTGCAGTGCCACGGCTCGATCGGTCGCGCGACGTACTTCGACAAATTTAAGCAGCGCATCATCCGCACTCGCTGCGGTAGACGTGAAGAGGACAGCCAAAGCAGCCGCGGCGACGGCGAGTCGTGCCGTAAAATCAGATCGTCCATTCATCAGAAGAGCTCCGATCGAGAAATCACCAACGTAAACCGAGACCTCGATAACCTTTGGCGAGTACCCAAG
>JBIIHO010000237.1:0-3206 GCA_044235605.1 Steroidobacteraceae bacterium
GGACTGCGGATCGTAAAACCGTAGCAGCAATTGAAACGTCGTGCTCTTGCCAGCGCCCGAGGGGCCGACGAAGGCGACGGTTTCGCCCGGCGCGATATCTATCGAAAAGTCATCGAGAGCGGGTGTTTCTGGTCTCGAGGGATAATTGAAGCGAACATGATCGAAGCGTACGTGTCCGGCTTTCACGCCTTCTTGCAGGACGGGCATCGGCAGGGCGTTCGGCGGCGCGACGATGGCGGGTGTCGCTTGCTGCAGTTCGACGAGGCGTTCCATGGCGCCCGCAGCGCGCTGTACTTCGCTCCACATTTCGCTGAGTGCTGCGGCGGCAACGCCCGCATAGACCGCAAAGAGAAGGAACTGTACGAGTTCGCCTCCCGTCATTTCTTTGGAGAGGACTTGGTGAGCGCCGAACCACAGGACGATCGTGATGGCGGCGACCACGAGGGTGGTCGAGAGCGCGGTCAACCACGCGCGGACGCGTGTACGGACAACGGCGACCTTGAAGCTCTCCTCTACCGCCTCATCGTAGCGACGCGTGTTGAGTGCTTCGAGCGTGAAGGCTTGAACAGTCTGAATTGCATTCAGCGTCTCGCCGGCAAGACCGCTGGTGTCGGCGATACGATCCTGTGATGAGCGCGAGAGTTTTCGCAGCTTGCGCCCGAGAGAGATCACCGGAACGATGACGGCCGGCATCGCGATGAGCATAAGCCCGAGCAGTTTGATGCTCGTGACTGCCATCATGACGGTGGCGCCGACAAGATTGATGGTCGAGCGCAAGGCGATCGAGATGCCGACGCCCGAAATCGACTGCACAAGGGTGGTGTCAGTGGTGAGGCGTGAGAGCACCTCGCCGGTTCGCGTCACTTCAAAGAATTGCGGATCCATGCGGATCACGTTGCGATAGACCGCCTCGCGTACGTCAGCGACGACACGCTCGCCGAGCCAGGTGACGAGGTAAAAGCGCATCGCCGCGAAGGCTCCGAACAGCACCGCGACGCCGAGGAAAGCGATGAAGTAGATATTGATGGTCTCGGAGTTGCCCGCGGCCATGCCCTTATCGACGAGTTGCGAGAGGGCGACGGGCAGGGCCAGCATCGATCCCGAGGCGAGCAGCAGAGCCACCATCGCCCACGCGAGTACGCGTCGATAAGGTTTGAGGTAGGGCCAGAGCGCAACCAGCGGGCGTGCGGATTTTGCTTTCGGACGATCAGACGCGGAGGAATCAGCCATCGACCGATTGTAGCGCGGGGCTTCTCGACTCGGCGCGCGACCGGTTACGTCAGCCGCAGGATGAGTTTGCCCGTCGTACGACCAGATTGGATCGCCTCGAGCGCATCGTGTGCGCGTTCGAACGGGAACGTCGCACCGATGTGCGGTCGTTCGGCGATGAGATCGAGGGTGGCGCGCATCGACTCGGGCAGTCGCGAGGCCTGCTCCCACAGCCAGATCAAGTTGAACGCCAGCAAGCCTCGGTTGAGAGGAATCATGGCGAGCGGATCGAGACGGGGTCGTCGCAAGTATTGCCAGGCGAGGCGTAGGAAGTTGGGTCGATTACCTGTGCCCATGAAGTCGGCGGCACCGTAAAGAACGTAGCGACCTTCAGGCGCGAGTCGGTCGAAGGCGACGCGGAAGCCTTCGCCATAGACGGCATCGAGTACGAGATCGAAGCCGAGTTGGCCATAACGGGCGAGTGCGGTATCGAGATCTCGTCCGAGATCGGGGCCACGGATCACCACCGTTGCCGGATCGAGCGCAAAGCGCTCGATGAGCCAATCGCGCTTTGTCGCGCTGCCGACGATGGCGACCGGTCGAGCCTGCAGACGTCGCAGCGCATGCAGCGCGTTGATACCCACACCGCCCGCAGCCGATTGCACCAGGACGACGCTACCGGCCTTCGCCGCGCCGAGCGGCACGAGGCCGTACCAGGCGGTCAGGGCCTGTACGGGATACGCGGCAGCTTCCTCAAGCGACCAACCGGTCGGGACGGGCCATAGCGTTCGGGCGTCGACATTGAGGTGCGAGGCATACCCACCGAACCGCGTGAGTACGATGACGGCATCGCCTTCGCGCCAGCCCTCTACGCCGGGACCGATGCGCCTGATATGCCCCGCGCATTCGAGTCCAGGTATGAAACTGCCTTTGGGCGTCGCCGAGTAGAGGCCGAGACAGGCAAAGACATCGGCGAAGTTCACACCGATCGCCTGCACCTCGACTTGGACCTCGCCGGCAGCGGGCGCTGCCAGATGTTCATCAACTATCGCCAGTTTGGAAAGTGAACCGGCTTTTGGGATACGCCACACGCGGCGCATCAAAGAATCCGACGCTGAATCAGCGAGGCGTTGTGCTGTCATACGCCCGAGCATACTGCGAGGGCAATACGCCGGTGTAGCGTCGGAACATGCGAGCGAAATACGAGCCGTCGTGAAAGCCGACCGCAAAGGCGATCTCGGTCACGGGCATCTTCCCCTCGTGCAAGCGGTGGCAGGCGGCGATGATGCGGTAGCGAAGGAGATACTCTCGGAAGGTGATGCCGTAGACGGCGTGGAAGCAGCGGCTGAACTGGAACCGACTCAGCCCGCAATGGGCCGCGATGAGGCTGGCCGCGAACTTTTCGTGGTAGTGGTCGCGAACAAAATCGGTGGCCTTGAGGACCCCGGCGTGAGAGGGCGCCAGCGTGGCGGCAGCCCGTTCTACCTGTTCGGACGAGGGGAGCGTGACCACCTTAAGCGCACCCACGGACGTAACAACATCTGCCTTCATCTGAGATAAATGATAGGCGCCTAAAGCCGCTATCTGGATTAAGAATTAGTAATTTATTGCGCAATAAAGTTGTATTTATCGATTTCTAGTGGCTTCGAACGGGTCATTTCGGGGTGTTCGGCTAAGATTGGTGTATGGCACAGGACCAGACAGACGCCGCCAGCGGATTCGATGCTGCGTTCACCGATGCGGTGAATCTAGGCAACCAAATTGCAGATCGTGACAAGGAAGCGGACCTTTGGGATATCGCCGATGGGCTGCTCGCCGGCGCCATCCAGTATTGGCTGTATTCGCGTCAGCCCTGCAAGGATCCGCGCTGCGTCGAGTGCATGCCGATCAGCACGGCCGAGGGGCGCATGGCGGAGTTGCAGCGCCTCATCCGTCAGCTGTCCGAAGAGAGTGAGTACTTCCACTCACCCAACGATTCGAACGTCGGCCGAGCCTAA
>JBIIHO010000238.1:0-3204 GCA_044235605.1 Steroidobacteraceae bacterium
CGCGGGTCATGGATCGTGTCGACGAAGCTCGGGTGACGAAGGTTCGCGCAGACCTCCAGGCGATCGAGACCGCCCTCGCGATGTACCGCCTCGATACGGCTCGTCTTCCGACGACGACTCAGGGTCTCGCCGCACTGGTTCAGAAGCCTGAGGATCCTTCTCTGCGCAATTGGCGATCGGGCGGATACATGGCTCGAGTGTCCGCTGACCCGTGGGGTAACGACTACCGTTATCGACAGCCCGGAACACGGGGATCTGAGTTCGATCTCTATTCTTTGGGCCCCGATGGACTTGAAGGGAGTCCCGAGACCGATCAGGACAACATCGGTAACGAGTCGCTCAGCAATTGATCGTGCGCGCCCCGCGCTCCTCAGGATTCACGCTTGTCGAAGTTCTCGTT
The DNA here is from genome assembly GCA_044235605.1 of Steroidobacteraceae bacterium. Taxonomy (GTDB): domain Bacteria; phylum Pseudomonadota; class Gammaproteobacteria; order Steroidobacterales; family Steroidobacteraceae; genus UBA964. The sequence continues at coordinate 401 of JBIIHO010000238.1, forward strand.
GTGCTCGCGATCATCGCGATCGTCATGGGCGGTGCCATTCTTTCATTGGGGCTAGTTGGCAAAAAGGATGCACCGCCCCCTGAACTCGAGCGCTTGAGCGCGCTATTGATCGACATCCGAGAGCGCGCCGAGTTGGAAAATCGCGCCTATGGCGTTCGACTCGACACTTCCGGTTACGATTTTCTCGCCTACGATTTGCAAACGATGCGGTGGATCCAGATCAATGATCGCCGTTTTGCACAAGGCCGCTGGGACTCCGGCACCACGCTCGAGCTCGATGTCGACGGTCGTCGAATCGTTCTCGAACGTTCGCTCTCATCCGCCAGCGAAGTGACTCCCGCGAGGGAAGTGGCTCCGGACTTCGGAGTCGACAGCACCGGGGAATTCACCCCGTTCGAATTACGTGTCGGTTCTGAGGGCTCGCCGGACCGATGGCGGATGGGTCCAGACGACAACGGGGATCTTGCGCTCCGGAAGCTGCCGCGATGAGTCCGCGCACGCCCTATGCAGCCCCTCGTGGCTTCACTTTGATCGAGGTCTTGGTGGCCTTGGTGGTGGTTGCACTCGGCGTGTCGGCGGTCATGTCGTCGATGTTCTCTGCTATCACGAGCACCGATCGATTACGGGAGCGTGCGTATGCCGAGTGGGTCGCCGTGAACCAGATCACCGAGACGCGACTCGCTGCGGAGTTTCCCGCAATGGGTCGGACGGAAGGTGTTGCACGAATGGCGGATCGCGAATGGGACTGGAGCCAGGATGTGCGCCCCACGGCGATCGCCGGTGTCGTGCAGATCGTCGTCGACGTCCGTCCACGCGGCGGCAAAGACTGGCTCGTGACCTTGAGCGGCGCCCGCGGGCGCGACGTCGTTCTCGAGGGTAACGCCGATCCGATCTGGGACACTGCGGAGCGGAGTGCTCCGTGAGTCTGCGTTCAACCAAAGGGTTTACTTTGATCGAGTTGCTCGTTGGGCTCTTCGTGACGGCCGTGATGTTTGCGATCGGCTATGGCGCTTTGACCGAGGTGGCGAGGAATCGGCTCGAGATCAAAAATACTCAGGCGAGTTTGAGCGAGCTACGAAGGGCTGTTCGAGTGCTGGCGGACGATCTTGGTCAGTTACACCCGCGGCCGATCCGTGACGAGCTAGGACGGATTTACGCGCCCGCGCTCGTAGCGGAGCCCGGCACCCCATCGCCGATCGGCCTGACTCGTGGCGGTCGCACGGTCACCTCCTCCCATTCCCGTAGCAGCCTTCAGCGAGTCGAGTACCTCATAGAGGGTGGCAGTCTCGTACGCTTTGCGTGGCCGGTTCTTGATCGAGTGCAGTCCTCGAATGCCTCGCGTCGCGTTCTGATGCGCGGAGTGCGGTCACTCGAATTTCGTTATCTCGATGACCGAGGCGAATGGCGGACGGATTGGCCGCCGCCGTCGACTTCGGGCGAGAGCGAGTTTTCACAGCAGCGCAGTCGACCGCGCGCCATCGAATTTACCTTGGTCACGGAGAGGCATGGAGCCGTTCGTCGGGTTATCGAGGTGCCTCGATGAAGACCCGAGGTGTCGCTTTACTGACGGCCTTGATCGTCGTCGCCATTGCCACCGCGATAGCAACCGCTATTTTCTTTGATACGGGGCTCTTACTGCGGCGCTCTGAGGGCGGTCTCGCGCGTGATCGCGCGATGTTACTTACCGGTGCAGCAGAGGCTGCAGCCGCACGAATTCTGACCGAGGACCTCGATACCGGGGCCTCCGCTGTTCATCCTGCGCAGCGTTGGTCGACGCGTCTCGGGCCTGTCGACATCGAGCACGCCGGAATAGTGACGGGACAGCTCGTCGACCTTCAGGGGCGTTTCAACCTCAATTCACTGCGCGATCCCAATGGCCAAATCGATCCGGTCGCTCTGCAATTACTTGAGCGGCTGTTGACGGTACTCGACATCGAGCCGAGTTGGGCGCCCAAGATCGCCGATTGGATCGATGCCGATGATGTGCCGACGACTGGCGGTGCGGAGGACGACGTATACAGCGTCCTGTCCCCAGGCTATCGGCCGCCTAATAGACCGTTGACTACCGTGTCGGAGCTGATGTTGCTTCCGCAGTTCGATGTCGCCCGTTATGAGCGGCTCGCGCCGCACGTCTCAACTCTTCCGCGAGATGCGACGATCAATTTATGTTCGGCGACCGCGGCCCTGTTAGATGCTCTGAGCGACGAACGCCAATGGGTCGGCGCCGAGGAGGCTCTCGCCCGAAATCGCGAACGCGAATGTTTTCCTCGGCTGGAGGTGTTTCGCGCGGGATTCAGGGATCCGGCGATATACACCGGATTGGAACGCGCGGTCGGTCTTGGTGAGCGTAGTCGATATTTTCAACTGAGAACCGAGGCTGTCATTGGCACGACACAATTCTCCTTGTACAGTCTTCTACGCTACGAAAGCGCTCCGCCCTCACCGCCCGGTATCCGGGTGCTGTGGCGCCAGACGGCGGAGTGATGAGTCCAAATCATGACCGATACTCTTTTCATACATCTGTCGTCAGCCGATCCCGCACAGCCCGTCGCGGCAACACTCGTGTCCTCGTCGGGATCGACCTTGAGGCCCGAGTTTTCAACGACTCTAGAGGCTTTGTCGGCTTCCTACACCGATGCCTCAGTCGTCGCGCTTATTCCCGGTTCTGAGGCGCTCAGCACGGTCGCTGTGTTGCCGAAGGTGAGGTCGGGGCAAATACGTAAGATGATTCCGTTTGCTCTCGAGGAGCACATTGCAGGTGATCTTGATCACCAGCACTTCGCCGTGGGTAGTCCGAAACGTAT
>JBIIHO010000032.1:0-10478 GCA_044235605.1 Steroidobacteraceae bacterium
CTTGAGCACCGAGCTTTTACCGGCGCCCGAGCGACCCGTGAGGAACACGAATTCCCCGGCTTTCACCTCGAAGGAGACGTCGTGTAGCGCCTCGCGTCCGTTCGGATACTGCTTGAAAACGTGATCGAAACGAATCATGTCTCATTCCCCGCCGCCGAGACGGCTTCTGAGTTTCGTCCTTCGACGAGTGCCGCGGCGAAGGCGGCCGCGTCGAACTCGCCGAAATCTTCTGCGCCCTCGCCGATACCGATGAACCGTATCGGCAAACCAAGACGTTTCGCGATGGCGAGGACAATTCCGCCTTTTGCAGTGCCGTCGAGCTTGGTGAGCACCAGCCCTGTTACGCCCACAGCCTCGTGAAACTGAACGGCTTGCGCGAGTGCATTCTGGCCTTGGTTGGCATCGAGCACCAGCAGTACTTCGTGGGGCGCTGCCGGATCAACTTTGCCCATCACCCGACGAATCTTGCGTAGTTCTTCCATGAGGTGTGACTGCGCTTGCAGTCGACCGGCGGTATCGGCGATGAGCACGTCGGCGCCTCGACTGCGGGCGGCGCTTAAGGCATCGAAGGCCACTGCCGCGGGATCAGCACCCGTCTGCTGCGCGATGAGCTCTGCACCGGTACGACCCGCCCAAACGCCGATCTGCTCGACGGCGGCGGCGCGGAACGTATCGCCTGCGGCGAGCACAACACGGAGCCCTTGCTGGCCGAGTCGGTGCGCGAGTTTGCCGATCGTCGTGGTCTTTCCCGAGCCGTTCACGCCGACGACCAAGATGGTGTACGGCTTCGTATTGCGATCGATGACCAAGGGCTTCGCTACCGGAGTCAGCATGGTTGTGATGTCGCTGCGCAGCGCGGCGAGCAGAGCATCGACATCATCGAGTTGTTGACGGGCGACGCGAGCGCGCAAACCCTCGAGCAATTCCTCGGTGACGGGCACACCGACGTCAGCAGCGAGCAGTCGAGTTTCGAGCTCTTCGAGCACCGTGGCATCGATACGCCGCGCGCCGAATAGACGAGCGAGTCCCGACCCGAGTCCGCCGCCGGGTCGGGTCAGACGATCTTTGAGTCGTTGGAAAAAGCCGGGCTTGGATTCGCTTGCCATGCGGGGGCGGATTTTAGGCTACCCTGCGCCGCAAATGGTCAGAAGCGACGGGAAATCACGAGAGCTACGGATCATCGCTGGGATGTGGCGAGGGCGTCGTCTGCGTTTTCCGGAAGGGCCCGACATTCGTCCGACGCCCGACCGTGTGCGGGAGACCTTGTTCAACTGGCTGGCACCGGTGATCCGCGGGGCAAGGGTGCTCGATCTATTTGCCGGTAGTGGTGCGCTCGGCTTGGAGGCCCTCTCGCGCGGTGCCGCCTTGGCCGAGTTCATCGACAGTGATGCACGCGCTATCGATGCGTTACGCGAACGGCTCGTCGAGTGGAAGGCCGATCCAGGCTGTTTTGTTTTGCGACGCGCGGATGCGGTTCAAGCCCTATCGACCGCGAAGCCGGCATCGCAACCGGCATTTGACATCGTGTTCATCGATCCGCCCTTCGCCGCCGGCCTTTGGCAAACCGTCGCCGACCGTCTCGAGTCGGGAGGTTGGCTCGCACCTCAGGCGTACCTTTATCTCGAGGCCCCCGTTCGCGACTCGCTGAACGGCATGCCCGAGCGCTGGACCGCTTGGCGTGACGGAACGGCAGGAGAGGTCGGGTATCATTTGCTTCGTCGCGCGGAGCCGGCAGCTTGAACGCCGGGTGGGAGATCACGTGCCACAAATGAAACGCAACGCCCTGTACCCGGGCACTTTTGATCCGATCACCAACGGGCATCACGACCTCGTGCGTCGTGCCGCCAGTATTTTTGATCGCGTGGTGATCGCCATCGCCGCCAACCCGAGCAAGGCGCCGCGTTTTTCTTTGGAAACTCGTGTCGAGTTGGCCAAGGCGGTGCTCGCCGACGTACCCAACGTCGAGGTTTATGGGTACGCCGAGCTCACCGTCGACTTCGCGCGTAAGAACGGACTCAACGTCATCATCAGAGGTCTGCGAGCCGTCTCAGACTTCGAATTCGAATTTCAGCTCGCCAACATGAGCCGGCATCTCGACCACGAAATCGAGACGGTCTTCATGACGCCTAAAGAGCAGTTCACGTTCATTTCGTCGACGCTCGTGCGCGAGATCGCAGCGTTAGGCGGAAACGTCAGCGAGTTCGTACATCCGATCGTCTCCGACGCGCTGAAGCGTCACCGCGAGGCGGCGCTCGCCAAAGCCTGATCTTCGGTCTCGTCCATTCGACGCGGGATTTTTCCAAGTCGACGGCTCTCCACAGATACCACGCGGCGGCCGAACGATAGGGTGCCCATTTCTCGCCCTGACGCGCGAGCTCACGCGGTGTAGGCAGATCGCGCAATCGATACGCAATGCGAAACCCGTTGCGTACGCCGTAATCGGCGACGGGTAGTACGTCGGGCCGGCCCAGCTGGAACATCAGCATCATCTGTACCGTCCACGGACCAATACCTCGAACCACCGTCAGCCGCTCGATGATGTCGTCATCTTCGAGTGAGACGAGTGTTGTGGTATCGGGGACGAGACCTTGCTCGCTCTTGAGTGCAAGATCGCGAATCGCTGCCACCTTCGCTGCAGAGAGCCCGGCACCGCGCAGAAGTTTTTCTTTGACGGCGAGTACCGCGCTCGGTGCGGGAAAATCGCTTTTTTCTTCGAAGAGTCCCACGAAACGTCTGAGTATCGCTGCTGCGGCGCTTCCACTGATCTGCTGCGAGATGATCGCTTCGGCAAGATGCCTGAACGGGGATGGGCACTCGATGGGACGAAGCTTGTAAGGACCTGCCGCGTCGACGAGTGCGGCCATCACCGGATCTCGACTCGAAAAGTACCTGGCGAGTTTTGTGCGCGTGAGCCGAGGTGTTAGACCTGACACGTGTGACACCAGTAAGTCGATCGCTGTGCCTGCACGCGATGTCGTACGGGATCACCGCAGCGTCGGCAGGGCTCTCCTTCGCGCTCGTATACGAAAAGCTTCTGCCTGAAATATCCGGGACTGCCGTCAGCGCCGACGTAGTCGCGTAGCGTGGTGCCGCCGACCTTCACGGCTTGTGCGAGTACGGCCTTGATCGACTCGACGATGCGCACGATTTCTGCGTGCTTGAGATGACGAGTCTGACGCCCGGGTCTCACGCCCGCACGGAAGAGCGCCTCGCTCGCATAAATGTTGCCGACGCCGACGACGATCTGCGCATTCATCAAGAACGGCTTAATGGCAACTCTACGGTGTCGTGATATTCGCCAAAGATATTCCTCATCGAATGCCTCCTCGAGAGGTTCCGGGCCGAGCGAGGCGAGTAAAGGGTGCTCGAGAGCATTGCCCTCGATGAGATGTAGAGATCCGAACCGTCGCGGATCATTGAAGCGAAGCGTACGCCCCGAGTCGAGTTGTAGGTCGAAGTGATCATGCTTCAGCCGAGGCGTATCGACAGGAAGCACCCGAAGGCTGCCCGACATACCGAGATGCAGCATGAGCGATGAGCCGCGATCGAGATCGATCAGCAGATACTTTGCACGACGCCGTACCCCGACGATCGAGGCATTACGAACGGCGCGAGCGACGCTCGAAGGGACGGGCCAACGCAGTCTCGGCTCGTGTACCGCAAGTTCGACAACGCGTCTCCCCTCGACGTGGGGTTCGATACCGCGTCGTGTGGTTTCGACTTCGGGAAGCTCAGGCATTCGTCGACCACGTTAAACGAAAAGGCCTGCACGAGGGCAGGCCTTTGCGATCCACATCAGCGTGCCGAGGGCACGCGAGCGGACTTATTTGATTTTGGTTTCCTTGTAAGCAACGTGTTTACGTACGACCGGGTCGTACTTCTTCACGTCCATCTTCTCGGGGTGAAGACGCTTGTTCTTCATTGCCACGTAGAAGTGACCGGTACCGGCGGAGGAGAGCAGTTTCACTTTTTCGCGCATGGCTTGAGTGCTCCGTCGCTTAGATCTTCATGCCCTTGGCGCGAAGGTCGGCGACCACCGCGTCGAGGCCATTCTTTTCGATGGTACGCAGGGCGTTCGTGCTGACGCGCAGCGATACCCAGCGCTGTTCGCCTTCGAGCCAGAAACGCTGCGTGTGCAGGTTAGGCAGGAAGCGGCGACGCTTCTTGTTGTTCGCGTGCGAGACGCGGTTACCCGTGGTGGGGCGCTTTCCAGTGAGTTCGCAAACGCGGGACATCTTGAGAAGCCTTTGTAAATCAGTGGGTTGGACTCGCCCAGAGGACTTGGCCCCCGAGCAAAGGGCCGCTTTTATACCAGTCTGGCTGACCCGTGGCAACTCACCCCGATCTCCCCCTCACAGCAGACCCCGTTCTGCGAGGGAGACCGTGTCGGGTCCGGCGACGATCAGGTGGTCGAGCACCCGGATGTCGACGAGCGACAGCGCGTCGCGCAGGCGCAGCGTGATGAGCTCGTCCGCCCGACTGGGCTCGGCCACGCCCGAGGGGTGATTGTGGGCCAGGATGACCGCTGCGGCGTTATGGGCGAGCGCCTGGCGCAGTACCTCGCGGGGATGCACGCTCGCTCCATCTAGGGTGCCCCGAAACATCTCTTCGAAGGCGATGAGACGGTGCCGGGTGTCGAGATAGAGGCAGCAGAACACCTCGTAGGGCCGGTCCCGTAACTGGGCGCCGAGGAATCGGGTGGTATCGGAGGGTGAGGCGAGCGCCACGCCTGCGCTCAAGGCAGAGAGGTAGTGACGCCGGGCGAGTTCGAGAGCGGCCCGTAAGGACGCCACCCGTGCCGGTCCGAGACCGCGAGAGCTCAAGGCTTTGTCAGTGGAGACCGACAGCAAATTTCGCAAGCTGCCGTGCTCTCGCAACAGCGCGCGAGCGAGCTCAAGGGCGTTGGTTCCGCGAATGCCGGTGCCGAACAGCAAGGCGATCAACTCGGCGTCGGTGAGCGACGACGCGCCGCACTCGAGTAATTTTTCGCGCGGGCGCTCGCTCGTGGGCCATTCGCGTAAACGAAGAGAACGTGAGGACATCGAGACCTCCTGCAGCATCGATCAGAGATGAGGGGGGGTACAAGCCTCGAAGAACAGGGCGGATGCGAGCGAGAGATGAAAGTCGTTTTAATACGCGCAAATCGACGAGACGTTCGCGGATAATGCGACGTCATTCGTAAAGAGCATCGGGAGTCTTCACATGAGTCGGCGAGCCATGAAGGTCCGCGTCCTCGATCCGCGCATCGGCAAAGAGTTTCCCTTGCCGGCTTACGCCACCGAGGGTTCCGCAGGTCTCGATCTGCGCGCCTGTCTCGATGCACCGCTCGAACTCGCGCCTGGCAAGGCGGAGCTACTGCCGACAGGCCTTGCCATTTGGGTGGCTGATCCGGCACTCGCCGCGGTGATCCTTCCGCGCTCGGGCTTGGGCCACAAGCACGGCATCGTGCTCGGTAATCTCGTCGGTCTCATCGACTCCGACTACCAAGGGCAGTTGATGGTGTCTTGCTGGAACCGTGGAAGCACCACCTACACGGTTCAACCCGGCGAGCGCATCGCTCAGCTCGTGGTCGTACCCGTCGTGCAGGTCGAGCTCGAAGTTGTCGAAGATTTCACGGCCACGGCGCGTGGAGCCGGTGGATTCGGAAGCTCGGGCACGCGCTGACCGCGCTGATACGCCGATCAGTGACGCGACGGCGTCACGCGCGCTCGACGATAGCCGTGACGCCCATGCCGCCCGCCGTACACACCGATATGAGGCCTCGACGAGCGGTTGGTGTGGTCGCCAGTAGTTTTGCGAGCGTTGCGAGAATGCGTGTGCCGGTTGCCGCAAACGGATGGCCGATCGCCACGCTGCTACCGTTCACGTTGAGCTTCGCGCGATCGATGCTACCGAGCGCACCGCCACGCTTGAGCTTGGTTCGGCAGAATTCGTCGGATTCCCAGGCGGCGAGAGTGCAGAGCACCTGCGCGGCGAAGGCTTCGTGGATTTCATAGAAGTCGAAGTCCTGCAGCGTGAGTCCTGCATCGTCGAGCATGGCGGGTACGGCATACGCAGGCGCCATCAGCAGACCTTCGTCTCCTTTGGCAAAGTCCACCGCTGCTGCCTTCCCAAAAGTCAGCCATGCCTGAACAGGCAATCCTTGCGCACGCGCCCAGTCTTCGCTCGCGAGCAGCACGGCCGAGGCGCCGTCGGTGAGTGGCGTGCTATTTCCGGCCGTTAAGGTACCGGCGCTAGAACGATCGAAGCTCGACCTGAGCTTGGCGAGTTTTTCTTTGGACGAGTCTGCGCGGACGTTGTCATCGCGTGACAAACCCTCGAACGGAACGACGAGATCCTCGAAGAAACCCGCTTGCCATGCTACGGCTGCGCGTCGATGGCTTTCGTAGGCGAGTTCATCCTGCGCTGCTCGACTAATACCCCAGCGCTTCGCCATGAGTTCGCAGCTCTCTCCCATCGAAAGTCCGGTACGCGGTTCGTTCGCTCCGGGGATGATGGGTTTGAAATGATGCGGCCTCAGCGACAAGAACGGCGCGAGTCGACCTGCGAGGTTTTTGGCGCGAAAGGCACGCATCAGGATTTGCTGGTAGCCACGCGGATACACGATGGGCGGATCACTCACCGTGTCGACGCCACCTGCGATACCGCAGTCGATTTGACCCAGTGCGATCTTGTTGGCGACGTTGATGGCTGCTTCGAGGCTCGTACCGCAAGCCCTTTGAAGGTCGTAGGCTGGCGTGTGCGGATCGAGCGTCGTGCCGAGTACGCTCTCACGCGCGAGATTGAAATCTCGAGAGTGCTTGATGACCGCACCCGCAGCGACTTCGCCGAGCCGCTTACCGTCGAGTTTGAATCGCGACACGACGCCCTGCAGAGCAGCCGTCAGCATTTGCTGATTGCCGACCTGCGCGTAAGCGCCATGGGCGCGCGCAAAAGGGATGCGAGCGCCACCGACGATGGCGACACGACGAACGTTAGGTCCGACCAGCATGCTCAACTCTCCTCAGCGCGCCGCGCCCGATTTCACGCGTTCGAAATGACGATCGCGAAGTGCGGTGTGACGCGACTCAAGCTTCTGGATTTTTCCGCCGGCGACGACGAGGTCCGGAAGACTCGACACCTCGAGCGGATCACCCGACCACAATACGAGGTCTGCGGACTTCCCACGCTCGATGCTGCCGAAACGATCAGCCGCACCAAAAATTTCAGCCGGAGTGCGAGTAATGGCCGCGAGCGCGTCCATCCATGGCATGCCGTGAGGAACGGCGTTACCTGCGCCCTGGCGAGTCTTACCCGCGTCATCTACGCCGGTATCGTTGATCGAGATGGCGACGGTTACGCCGGCAGCTCTGAGCTTCGCTGCATTCTGCAAGGTCGAACCAACCTCATCGAAAGAGTCCGGGAGATTGTGTAGCGGATCGACGACGACCGGGATACCGGCTGCGGCGAGCTCATCAGCCACCCTCCACGCTTCCGCGCCGCCGCGAATCACAGCGTTCAATTTCTCTTCACGAGCAAATCGAATTGCGTTCCGGATGTCGATTGCGCGATCGACGTCGAAGACGAACACGCCGTTACCTTTGAGGAACTCGACCAGCACCTGTCGTCCGGAGGGTGAGAGCAGGCGCTCGTCGTGCACCATCACGAGGTTGGGCGCGCGCGCTTCGACGATGGCCTGTCGCAGCAACATGAATTGCGCTGCACGCGAGCCGCCCGAGAGGTCGTTCGCATCGCCGCCGAGATCGACGAACATGATACGTGCCGGCAGTGGCGCCGAACCGTCGAGACCGACCGGAGCGCCGAGTCCCGCAACGAGACTGCCGCCTGATGCCGACGCGGGTGTCAGCAGGGTAAACGTGAGGCCGTTGATGAGGTTGACCCCGACGCTCATCGATTCTGGGTTATACGCGAGCGTTACATCGAACTCGGGGCGCATTTGGCCGAGCCGTTGGGCGTAGTCACCGGTCGTTTGCTCAATGCCGATTTCCTCGAGGCCGATATGCCCGAGACCGCCAAAGATGCCTGGCGTGAGTGCGCGACCGTTCGCATCAATCACTGTGGTGCCTGCCGGCGCAGTCAAGTTTTGACCGATTGCCGCGACGCGACCGTTCTGGACAAATACGTCGGTGCTTTTTAGCGGAGCCGTGGCATCGCGCGTCATGGTGTAGACCGTCGCATTACGGACGAGCAGCGTGCTGCCGCCCGATGAGGTTGCAGCATCATCGGCGAGGGCAGAGTTTTGCAACGCACCCGCAATGACGAGGCTTGCCAAAGTACGGATCAAAGTATTCATCGGATCACCCCTTCGTAGGCAGGCTGTCCCAGTAAGAAGTCGGACTCAGGTAGAGCACGCGGCGTGGCACGATCGAAGCGCAGCGCACCATCGATGTAGACCTGTTCGGCGAGCGCATAAACGCTGAACGGATTACCGTTCCAGACGACGACGTCACCCATCTTGCCGTTCTCTAGCGTACCGATCCGAGACTCGAGCCCGATGGCTTGCGCGGCGTTTCGGGTGAGCCAGGTGATGGCGTGTTCCGGCTTGATCTCGACTCCCATTCGGCGTGCGTGAGCCATACCTTTTGCAGCCTCTTGATTGAGGCGCTGAATGCCCTCCGCAGAGTCAGAGTGCACGACGGCGCATCCGCCGGGCGCAGCGTCGACCAGAATCATGTTCTCGGGGATCGCGTCGTAAGACTCCATCTTGAAGCCCCACCAGTCGGCCCAAACGGCCGCGCAGATTTTGTTGTCGGCGAGGAGATTGGAGATCTTGTAGGCCTCGGTCGCATGATGGAACGCGCTCACGCGATAACCAAACTCGCGCGCCATATCGACCACGATGGCCATCTCGTCTGCACGATAGCAGTGATGCTGGATCAGGATCTCTCCGCGCAGCACGCCCGCCAGCGTTTCCAATCGTAGGTCTCGCTTCGGCGGCCGTAAATCTTTGGCGCCCGCAGCTTTTCGGCTTTCGAACTGCTTCCAATCGCGCGCGTATTCTTGTGCTTCGATCCACTGCGCACGCCAGCCCGCGACGTTACCCATTCGAGTCGAAGGCAGCTGTCGACGATTGCCATAAACGCGTTTCGGATTTTCACCGCAGGCCATCTTGAGGCCGTGAGGCGCATCGGGAAACTTCATCGATTGATACGTGACGGCAGGAATATTTTTGACGCTGACCGAGCGGCCACCGAAAAGATTGGCCGATCCCGGAAGCACATGCAGGGTGGTGATGCCGCCCTCGAGTGCCGCTTCGAAGCCCGGATCTTGCGGCCAGATGGAGTGTTCCGACCAAACCTGAGCGGTCGAGGGCGCAGTCGCTTCGTTACCGTCGGAATGAGCCTCGACGCCGGGTGATGGATAAACACCAAGATGCGAGTGCACATCGATGATACCCGGCGTGACCCACTTGCCTTTGCCATCGACGATGCGTGCATCGGCAGGAGCGTCGAGTCGAGTACCAACGGCAGCGATCACTCCGTCGCGAAGTAGTACGTCGGCATTGTCCAAACGCTCGCCATTACCAATGAGCACGGTCGCGCCGCGGATGAGCGTCGGCGTCGAGCGAGCTGGCTTGTAGGTCGAGGGGTAGGGCGAGCCCGTACTTGGAGAGATTGTTTTGCTCTCAGCACCGGAGTCTATCGAGTCTTTGGCGCCCTTCATCGGGCCTGTGGCAGCGCAGGCCGTGAGTGCGAGCGAGAGGCTCGCGAGCATCGCGAGGTTTCGGGGTCGTCGTGAAATCATGCAGCAATGTCTCCCTGCTTGAGTCCGATGCGGTTGCATCTTTAAAGGTCGGCACGGCAAGATGCCCGAACAAGGGCCCGGGGACAACGGGGGCGCGGGTCGCGGCCCCAAGAAAGAGGCGAGATGACGTTCAAGACCTTCCATGAGTTCTACCCGTTTTATCTGGGTGAGCACGCAGATCGCACGTCGCGGCGCTTGCACGTCGTGGGTACGACCCTGGGTCTGTTGCAACTGCCGCTTGCGCTAGTCACGGGCAACAGTTGGCTGGTCCTGACGGGCCTCGTCACCGGCTATGGGTTTGCCTGGGTAGGGCACTATTTCTTCGAGAAGAACACCCCGGCTACTTTCAAATATCCGCTCTATAGTCTGCGCGGCGATTTCACTATGGCTCGTGATGTCTTCACGGGTCGAATTCCCTGGTAGCGATGCCCAGCAGTCGCATCGATCGCGTCTTCGAAAAACGCCTTGCCGCTCTCATCAATAGTGGTGAGCGGGGCGCGTTGCAGGGCGGCCGTCGTGGCGTCGAAAAGGAGTCGCTGCGGGTTACGCCTGAAGGTCGTATCGCCACATCACCTCATCCCATCTCGCTTGGCTCGGCGCTCACCAACGATCACATCACGACGGATTACTCCGAGGCGTTGATCGAACTCGTCACGCCGACCTTCACGACGAACTGGGAGCTGCTGCAATATCTTTGCGACCTGCATCAGTTCGTCTATCGGCACCTCGGCGAC
>JBIIHO010000239.1:0-3180 GCA_044235605.1 Steroidobacteraceae bacterium
TCAGGCAGTCTTTCGGCCGATTGCAGTTCAAGTGTCGACAGTGCCTGACTCTGCAGGTAGTTGTTGCGTAGCACGAGTGCGGCGACTTCATCGGTGAGGCTCGAAAGCAGTCGATCACGGTCTTTACGTCGCAGACGACCCCGGGCCTCGATACCGCTCGTAAGGATCTTCAAATTCACCTCGACGTCCGAGGTATTCACGCCCGCTGAGTTGTCGATGAAGTCGGTATTGATGCGACCGCCAGTGAGCGCGTACTCGACTCGTCCGCGCTGCGTGAACCCGAGATTACCGCCTTCACCCACGACACGCGCGCGCAACTCACGCCCATCGACACGCACTGCGTCGTTGCCACGATCGCCGGCGGCCGATTGAGGCTCGAGCGATGATTTCACGTAAGTGCCGATGCCGCCGTTCCATAGCAGATCGACTTGCATGCGCAGGATGGTGCGGATGACCTCCGTCGGTGTCAGATTGTCGGAGTCGACGCCGAGCAGCGCTCGTGCCTCGGCCGACAAACGTATGGACTTCGCGGCGCGCTCGTACACTCCGCCACCGCGGGAGATGAGCTTGCGGTTGTAATCGCTCCAGGTCGATCTTGGCAGGGCGAACAGTCGCGCGCGTTCCGCGAATGACTTTGCCGTATCCGGATCTGGATCAATGAAAATGTGCGCGTGGTTGAACGCTGCGACGAGCTTGATCTTGGGTGACAACAACATGCCGTTGCCGAAGACGTCGCCCGACATGTCGCCGATACCGGCCACCGTGAATGGCTGCGACTGGATATCGGTGCCGAGCTCGCGGAAGTGCCGTTTCACGCATTCCCAAGCTCCACGTGCGGTGATCCCCATTTTTTTGTGGTCGTAGCCGGCAGAACCGCCCGAGGCGAATGCATCACCGAGCCAAAATCCGCGCTCTACCGAGATGGCGTTAGCGGTGTCGGAGAAGGTTGCAGTGCCTTTATCGGCGGCCACGACGAGGTAAGGGTCGTCCCCATCACGACGGCGTACGCCCGTCGGTGGAACGATCTTCGAGCCGACAATGTTGTCGGTGACATCGAGCAAGGAATGCACGTACGCGCGATAGGCCGAGACGCCCTCGGCCTGAACCGCCTCACGAGAGCCGCCCACCGGAAGGCGACGAGCAACGAAGCCGCCTTTCGCCCCTTCGGGCACGATGAGCGTGTTCTTAACGTTCTGCGCCTTCATGAGACCGAGCACTTCGGTCCGGAAGTCCTCGCGACGATCTGACCAGCGGATGCCGCCTCGAGCGACGTCGCCCATGCGCAGGTGTACGCCCTCGACCTGAGGGCCGAAGACGTAGATTTCGTGGCGTGGACGCGGCAGGGGCAGGTTGGGAATCGCTTGAGGGTTGAGCTTGAAGGTGAGGGTCGGGCGGCGAGCGCCATCGGGACCACGTTGGTAGTGGTTGGTGCGGTCGATAGCCTGAATCACGGCCAGGAAGGCGCGGAGGATGCGATCTTCGTCAGCGCTGGCGATTGCCTCGAGCCGACGATCGATCCGCGCGAGCAGTCGCGTCTCGCTCTGAATGCGGCTGCGTTCGGGTGAGAGCCGCTGATCGAAAAGCGCGTGAAGATCTGCCGCGAGATCGGCATGCGCGCATAGCGCTCGCTCCATGTAGTTTTGACTAAACGGAATGCCCGTTTGCAGTAAGTAACGACAACAGGCCCGCAGTACGTTGACCTCTTGAGCCGCTAACCCGGCGAGTAGAACGAGACGGTTGAAGCCATCGCTCTCGAGTTCGCCGCGGCGTACGAGCCGTAGGGCGAGTAAGAGTCGCTCGCCATCACGTGCGATGTCGATCGTTGCGCCGTCTCGAAGCTCGAGCGAAAAGTCCTGCAGCGACACGATGGGTCCACCATCGATGCCGGCGAGCGTCCATGGCCTCTCGGCCAGCATACGCAGGCCAAAATTTTCGAGTAGGGGCACGAGCTCGGCGATCGGCAGCGCCTCTGCGTGTCGGGCGACACGAAGGTGAATGATGTGTTTGGCGATGGTCGAGGGGCGGTGCAGTCGCAAATGCGGAATATCGGGTGTCGCAACGAGCGACTCGAGCGCCTCAAGATCACCGATCGCGTCTTGCGGCGTCACTTCACTTTGATAAGCGAGCGGGAATCGCGGACCGTGTCTCTCGAGTAGCCCCATCGCGCGCTCCGTGGGCATCGACTCGAGCAGCGTCGCACGGAGGTTGTCGGACCAGGTCGAGACCAGGGCAGACACCTCGGCCTCTATCGCAGAAACGTCCAGACGGCTGGGAAGTTCGTCACCCCGAATCGTGATGTGAAGACGGGCGTGATTCGATAGGGCGATCTGCACCTGCGACTCGAGACTGTTGCCCACGCATCGCTCGAGCAGCAGGCGCTCGATACGCAGTCTGGCTTCGGTGGTGTACCGATCTCGAGGCGCGAAGACCATGCATGACCAGAACCGTCCGAGCGCATCGTGTCGCATCATGAGACGGGTCGTGCGGCGTTCGTAAAGATTGACGACGCCACGTACGAAGGAGACGAGCACCGGGACCGGAGATTGAAAGAGTTCGTCGCGAGGCCAAGTCTCAAGCACTGCGAGCACCGCCTTACCGTCGTGGCTCTGCGGATCGAGCCCAAAAGTTTCGATGACCTGTGCAACCTTCCGACGAACCACTGGTATTTCGATCGGCGAGGCGAAGTAGGCGGTAGAGGTCCACAGCCCCACGAATCGATGCTCGCCGCGTACCTGGCCGTGCGCGTCGAAATCTTTGATGGCGATATGATCGAGGTGACCCGCACGATGCACCGTGGAGGTGATCGGCGATTTTGTGATCAGCAGCGGATCCGAGTTGCGCATCGCGTCGCGGAGCGCGCCGGCCAGCGGTTCGGCGGCAGGTGTGCCGCCATGCCCTGGACGCAGCAGGCCCAGACCGCTACGGCTAACAGGCAAGAGTCGATCGGTGCTGCGACCGCGCCGCAGGGCGTGGTATCGATAGCCTAGGAAGACAAAATGCGCGCCTTCTACCCAGCGAAGAAGTTCGACTGCCTCGGAGCGAGCGGCTCGAGTCGCAGCGCTTTCACGCTGCCCGTCCGCCAACGGTGACTGCAACGAGACCAAAGTACCGAGCACTTTTGCCCGCATGGCACGCCAGTCTTCCACGGCCACGCGCACATCGTTGAGGGTGCCGTACAGC
>JBIIHO010000033.1:0-10418 GCA_044235605.1 Steroidobacteraceae bacterium
GGATGTGCTGCCGGTGCTGCTTTCGCAGGGCGCCGAGAAAGCCATGAACCGCCTTCACACACAGGACTGAATTCATGGGAATCAAATGCGGCATCGTCGGTTTGCCCAACGTCGGCAAATCGACCCTCTTCAATGCCCTGACTCGCTCGGCGATCGCGGCGGAAAATTATCCGTTCTGTACGATCGATCCGAACGTCGGCATCGTACCGGTGCCCGATCCGCGGCTCGATGCCCTCGCAGGCATCGTCAAGCCGGAGCGCATCCTGCCGACGACCGTGGAGTTCGTCGACATCGCGGGTATCGTCAAGGGCGCCTCGACCGGAGAGGGTCTCGGTAATAAGTTTCTGGCGAACATTCGCGAAGTCGATGCCATCGCCCATGTCGTACGTTGTTTCGTGAACGACGACATCGTGCACGTGTCGGGTCGTATCGATCCGCTTGCCGACATCGAGACGATCAATACCGAGCTCGCTCTTGCCGATCTCGAGACGGCAGAAAAAGCGCTTCAGCGCGCTGAGAAGGCGGCCAAAGCCATGGACAAGGACGCGATCAAGGCAAAAGAGGTTATCCGTCGCGTCCGGGATGCCCTCAATGCTGGGCAACCCGCTCGTGCCGTTGCGCTCGATGAGATCGAGCGACCCATCGTCAAAGAAATGCAGCTACTCACTTTCAAGCCCATGCTCTACGTTGCGAACGTGCAAGAGGGTGGTTTCGAAAACAACGCCATGCTCGACACCGTGCGTAAGCATGCGGCTTCCGAAGGCTCCCAGGTCGTCGCGGTTTGCGCGGCGATCGAGGCCGAGATCTCGCAGCTGGACGATGCCGATCGGGCAGAGTTTCTGAAGGACCTCGGACTCGAAGAGCCAGGCCTCAATCGCGTAATCCGCGCGGGGTACGCCTTGCTCGGCTTGCAGACCTATTTCACCGCCGGACCCAAGGAAGTGCGAGCGTGGACGGTCAGGAAAGGCTCAACAGCACCGCAGGCTGCAGGCGTCATCCACACCGATTTCGAGCGTGGCTTCATTCGTGCCGAGGTCATCGCTTATGACGACTACGTCGCGCTCAAGGGAGAGCAGGGCGCCAAGGAAGCGGGCAAGCTGCGTCTCGAAGGTAAGGAGTACATCGTTCGTGAAGGCGACGTGATGCACTTCCGGTTTAACGTTTGAGGACATTGCGCTGATGGAAGCGTTTCTCGTCTCGACCGGAATCGTCGCACTAGCCGAAATCGGCGACAAAACGCAGCTTCTGGCGCTCGTTCTGGCAGCCAAGTACCGAAAGCCGATCCCGATCATTTTCGGAATCTTGATCGCCACGCTCGTGAACCACGCGGTCGCGGGTTATGTCGGTGCCTGGGTGGCCTCGGCAGTCGGGGCTGAACTGATGCGATGGATTTTGGGTGTGTCGTTCCTCGCGATGGCAGCCTGGATGCTCGTACCCGACAAACTCGATGACGACGATGCTGCGAAGTCGGCGCGTTACGGAGTGTTTCTCACGACGTTCATCGCTTTCTTTATCGTTGAGATTGGTGACAAGACGCAGATCGCAACGGTAGCTCTTGCGGCGAAGTATTCATCGCTCTTGGCTGTGGTCGGGGGTACGACGCTCGGTATGATGCTCGCCAACGTCCCGGCCGTCCTACTCGGTGAAGTGGCGGCAAAGAAATTACCGATGCGCCTGGTTCATGGCGTTGCCGCAGCAATTTTCGCGGTGCTAGGTGTTCTTGTGCTGCTCGGAGTTGGCAGCGACTTCGTCGGTTAGATCAGTCCGAGCGGTAGCTCGGTAGTGTTTTTCGTCTCCTCGATCACCATGCGTGACTCGATCGACTGCACCCCCGGGATTTGCGCGAGTTTGCCTTGTACGAAATTGTTGAAGTCCTCGATCGTGCGCGTGGCGACGAGCAGGATGAAGTCGATATCACCCATCAGTACGTAGCACTGAAGTACCTCCGGGAAGCTCACCACCTTATTTTTGAATTTCGGCAGCGATTGCCAACCGTGACTGGCGAGCTTCACGTTCACGAACACCAGCACCTCGAGACCAACCTTCTCGCGTGAGAGCAGAGCGACGCGACGCTTGATCACGCCGGCTTGCTCGAGCAGGCTGATGCGGCGCCAGCATGGAGACTGCGAAAGCCCGACGTCTTTGGCGATATCCGCCGTTGAGCGCGTGGCGTCACGCTGGACCTCGTTAAGGATGGCGACGTCGTATTTATCGAGCTTCATGGATATCATCCCTACAAGAACACCGAATATTAGATAATTTATTCTCAAAAGAGCGGGGTATCAAATCAATAAAGTTACTCGCTTCGCTAGCCGCTGATTTACCCTCGGCACTCATGACATCCCGCCTACACGTTCCAGCGGTCCCCGCTAGGCCCGGCGAGCAGCCGGATTTCAGTTACGTGAAAGTCGCAGCGGCGGGCCAAGCGCCGAGGCCGCCTATCGATGTTCCGGTACTCGGTACGGTACCCCTCGCCGAAGATCTGGTTCGAGTGCTGGATGACAGTCATCGAGCCGTCGGGCCCTGGGCGCCGAAGCTCGATGCCGAGGCGCTTCGAAGGGGCTTGCGCATCATGATGCTCACGCGCGCTTTCGACGATCGGATGCAACGCGCGCAGCGGCAGGGTCGCATCACTTTTTACATGCGCTCGCTCGGCGAGGAGGCTGTGTCGGCTGCGGCGGCCATTGCGCTTCGCGACGGTGACATGTTGTTCCCGTCTTATCGTAACCAGGGTTTGTTCCTCTCACGCGGACTCTCACTCGTCGATCTCATGTCGCAGTTGCTCTCGAACTCGCGCGATATGTGCAAGGGCCGCCAATTGCCAGTGATGTATCACTCGGCTGAGCGTCGGATTTTCTCGATCTCCGGAAATCTCGCGACTCAGTTCCCGCAGGCGGTGGGTTGGGCGATGGCTGCGGCGATCAAGGGTGAGACGGATATCGCTGCGGCGTGGCTTGGAGAGGGCAGCACGGCGGAGGCAGATTTCCATCACGCACTGACTTTCGCCAAAGTTTACAAAGCGCCGGCTGTGCTTAACGTCGTCAACAACCAGTGGGCGATTTCGACCTTCCAGGGCTATGCAGGCGGCGAGCAGCGCTCGTTTGCGGCGCGAGGTCCGGGTATGGGTATCGCGGGACTGCGCGTCGATGGCAACGATTTCCTTGCTGTTTATGCGGCGACCGCGTGGGCGGCCGAGCGTGCGAGAGCAGGCCATGGGGCCACGTTGATCGAGCACGTCACCTATCGCGCCGGCGCGCATTCCACGAGCGATGATCCGGCCCGTTATCGTCCGAAGGATGAATTCGACGCCTGGCCGCTCGGTGACCCCATCGAGCGTTTGAAGGCGCATCTCGTCACGCTCGGCGAGTGGGATGACGTTCGGCATGAGGCGCAGTCTAAAGAGCTCGACGAGTTCGTTACGGTCGCGTGGCATGAAGCGGTTTCGTACGGCACCCTTAACGAGGGGCCGCGTCTCGACCCTTCGCTGATGTTCGAAGACGTATTCAAAGCATTACCGCCGCATCTGCTCGCACAGCGCGAAGAGTTGATGGCGGAACTGGCTGAGCGAGGGGAGTAAGTCCATGCCCACGATGAACATGGTTCAGGCGCTCAACTCAGCGATGGACATCATGCTCACCCGCGACCCAAACGTCGTGGTGCTGGGCGAGGACGTTGGATATTTCGGTGGAGTATTCCGCGTAACCGAGAGTCTGCAAAAGAAGCACGGCGCCCACCGCGTACTCGATACGCCGATCGCCGAAGGCGGTATCGTCGGCGCGGCAGTCGGCATGTGTGCCAACGGCTTGCGACCGATCGCTGAGATTCAGTTCGCCGACTATATCTACCCGGCCTACGACCAGATCGTGAGCGAAGTGGCTCGCCTGCGCTATCGCAGTGCCGGCGCGTTCTCGGCGCCGCTTACGATCCGCACACCTTGCGGCGGCGGCATCCGTGGCGGTCAGACGCATTCGCAGAGCCCCGAGGCCGTCTTCGCGCATGTCAGTGGCATAAAGACCGTGATGCCGTCGAACCCATATGACGCGAAGGGCATGTTGATTGCGGCCATCGAAGACGATGATCCGGTCATATTCTTTGAGCCGAAGCGCGTCTACAACGGACCCTTCGATGGTGAGCCCGAAAAGCCTGCTCAGTCGTGGGCCGGTCATCCACTCGCCGAGGTGCCCGAGGGTTATTACACCGTACCGCTCGGTCAGGCTGCCGTAACCCGAGAGGGTAGTGCGCTAACCATCGTGACCTACGGAACGATGGTGCACGTTAGTCTTGCAGCGGCGGAGGCGCTCGGCCTCGATGCCGAGGTCATCGACATTCGCAGCATGGTGCCGCTCGACATCGATACCATCGCTGCATCGGTCCGCAAGACGGGGCGCTGCCTCGTCGTTCACGAGGCCACGCGTTTCGCGGGCTTCGGCGCAGAGCTTTCTGCGTCTATTCTTGAGCACTGCTTCTGGAATCTCGAGGCGCCGATCATGCGCGTAGCCGGTTGGGACACGCCGTATCCGCATGCGTTCGAATGGGAATACTTTCCTGGTAAGCGTCGTGTGATGAACGCGCTGCGTCGGCTGATGGGAGAAGCGGCATGACCCGTCATGTGATGCGGCTGCCGGACCTCGGCGAAGGTACGGTGTCGGCCGAGGTCATCGCCTGGAAGGTGAAGCCCGGCGACGTGGTGCGCGAAGACTCTCCGCTCGTCGAAATGTCGACCGATAAAGCGGTGGTCGAGGTGCCTTCACCCGTCACAGGTCAGGTCATCTCCATCACCGGTAATCCGGGTGATGTGATCGCCGTCGGCGCAGAGCTCGCGGTGTTTGAGATCGAAGCTAAGACCGCGTCCTCCGCGACGCCGGTCCCCGCTGCGCCAGTCTCGACGGTGACGCCCACCAAGGTGCCTCCCTCTGCATCGCTCGCAGCATCGACCTCAGCATCAGTTGCGGCATCGGTTGCGGTATCTGCGAAGGCCTCGGCCTCGAGTGCCGTGGTGTCCTCAGGTCGAGTTATGGCCTCGCCGGCCACGCGCCGACGGGCGTTCGAGGCAGGTATCGACCTTGCGACGGTATCGGGGTCCGGCCCCCAAGGTCGCATCCTGGCACTCGATGTCGAGCGTGCACGTAGCGGCGGACCTGGTATTACGGAAATCCCGGTCATCGGCGTACGTCGACTCATCGCGCAGCGTATGGCTGAGGCCAAACGCGTCGCACCGCATTTTGCGTATGTCGAAGAAGTCGACGTGACCGAGCTCGAAGCCTTGCGCGTGAAACTCAATGCGCAGCGTTCGGCCGATTCGGCCTCGCTCACCTACTTGCCCTTTATCGTTCGTGCGCTCGCGTCGGTGCTCAAAGAGTTCCCGCAGTGCAACGCGCTCTACGATGAAAAGCGAAACGTTCTGCTGCGTCATGCTTCGGTTCACATGGGTATCGCGACGCAGACTCCGGATGGCCTCAAGGTGCCTGTCGTGAGAGACGTGATGACCCGAGATCTCGAGGGGCTCGCGGGTGAGATTCGTCGAGTGAGCGAGGCGGCCAAGATGGGGCGGGCGCGTCGTGACGAGCTCTCCGGCTCTACGATCACGGTGACGAGTCTCGGCAAGTTGGGCGGTATCGTTTCGACACCGATTCTGAATCTTCCTGAGGTCGCTATCATCGGCGTCAACAAGGCCGTGGAGCGCGTGGTCGTCATCGACGGAAAGATGGTTATTCGACGGATGATGAATCTGTCTTCGTCGTTCGATCACCGCTTCGTCGACGGCTTCGATGCGGCCGCCATGATCCAGGCGCTCAAGTCTAAGCTGGAATCACCCTCTGAAATCTTCGGCTGACCGATCGCTTAGTCGGACTTGAAGTCGACGAGGGCGATGGCTTCGGCCACCTGCGCCCCCTCCGATACGTGCAACTGTTCGATGACGCCATCGGCTGGCGCGGTCAGCACATGCTCCATTTTCATCGCCTCGATGGCGAGCAGGGGCGCGCCGCGCTTAACGCGATCTCCCGCTTTGACATGCACGGCTACGACGCGACCCGGCATCGGTGAGCGTAAACCGCCGTTCGGCGCCTCTCTCAACGACGTCGACTCGCGAGGATCGACGATTCGCACGGCAGCTTGATGACCGTTGATCAGCACGTAGGCCGTCGCCTCATGCAGGTGACCGTCGGCATAGTGAGAGGCGCCGTCGATCAACAGGGCGAGTCGTCCGTCTTCAGCAGGGCAGGCGCGCAATTCGAGCGTGAGGGAGCTCGGTGAGTCGAGTGCGATACGCCAACCGCCCGAGTGGTAGTCGATTAGCGCGATACAGCGCTCCTCGCGGCACTCTAGCGTGAGACGGCGTCGCGCCTGTCCGACCACGCGGAAACCGTCGGGCATCGTCCACGGCGAGTGCTCTTTTGGAAATTCCGCCACCAAGAGTGTCGCGAGTGCCGCGAGCCACACCTGTGGATGAGTACGCTCGTTTTGAGCGAGAAGATGATCGTGTTCGCGCTCGATGAGATGCGTGTCGAGATCGCCTTCGAGCAGCGATCGACTCCCGATGAGCCTAGAGAGAAATTGAAGGTTGTTGCGAGGCCCGGCGATGAAGGTCTCGCGCAGGGCGCCTGCCATTTTTGAGAGCGCAAGCTCACGGGTCGCCCCGTGGACGATCAGTTTCGCGATCATGGCGTCGTAGTGCGGTGAAATCTCATCACCCGACTCGACACCGGTATCGACTCGAAGATCGTCGGTAGTCGGCGGCTGCCATCGCAGCAGACGACCCGGTGAGGGGAGGAAGCCTCTCTCCGGATCCTCCGCATAGAGTCGAACTTCGATCGCGTGGCCCGTCAGGGTGACGTCATGCTGCGAGAGCGGCAGCGTTTCGCCGGCTGCGACGCGAAGCTGCCACTCGACGAGATCGAGGCCGGTGATCATTTCGGTGACCGGATGCTCGACCTGCAGACGGGTGTTCATCTCCATGAAATAGAACGTACCGTCCGGCTCGACGATGAACTCGATCGTTCCGGCGCCCACATATCCGACCCGCTTCGCGGCGTTGACCGCCGCTTCACCCATCGCGGCGCGACGCGCAACGGTCATTCCGGGCGCAGGCGCTTCTTCAAGTACTTTTTGATGGCGACGTTGAATCGAGCAATCACGCTCGCCGAGATGCATCACGTTACCGTGACGATCGGCGAATACCTGAATCTCGATGTGGCGCGGTTTCGTGATGTATCGCTCGATCAAGACTTTCGGATCACCGAAGCTTGAGCTCGCTTCACGCTGGCACGAGGCGAGTGCGGAGATGAAATCCTCGGGTCGATCGACGCGACGGATACCTTTGCCGCCACCGCCGGCGCTCGCCTTGATGAGTATCGGATAGCCGATTCGATCTGCTTCGGCGAGCAGCGTGTCGGCGTCTTGTCGCTCGCCGTGGTATCCCGGCGTGAGTGGTACTGCGGCGTCCTCAAGTAGGCGTTTCGCCTCCGACTTCGAACCCATCGCGCGAATGGCCGAGGCCGGCGGCCCCACGAAGAGCAGCCCGGCGGCTTCACAGGCTTCGGCGAAGGCCGCGTTTTCCGACAGAAAGCCGTAGCCCGGATGCACCGCGTCGGCGCCACTGCGTTTCGCAGCGGCGATCACCGCCTCGATGTCGAGATAACTTTGACGGGCGGCGGCAGGTCCGATGCGCTCGGCTCGATCAGCGAGACGGACATGACGCGAGTGCTGATCGGCATCGGAGTGCACGGCCACCGTCTCGATGCCGAGACGCTTGGCGGTGCGGATGATGCGACAGGCGATCTCGCCGCGGTTCGCGATGAGCAGCCGTCGGGGAAGAGTCGTCATTCGCGGCTCCATCGGGGTTTTTCGCCCGCGAGCAATGCGCGAACGCCTTCGACGCCCTCGGCCGACACGCGCGCATCGGCGATGCACTCGATCGTTGCGCGATTGATCTCGGCATCGATCGGATGACCATGAATATATCGCAGCAGGCGTTTGGTTTCTGCAAGCGCACGAGGTCCTGCGCTACGCAGCGTGCGGGCGAGTGTGTCGATGCGTGAATCGAGTTGATCGACGGGTACGATTTCATTGACGAGTCCGGTACGCAATGCCATTGCCGCATCGAACACGTCGGCCGTGAGCATGTGCTGCAATGAAGCGCGATAACCCATCGCTCGTTGCACATAGGGTGAAATCGTCGCCGGGACGAGTCCGAGACGGACTTCGGAGAAGCAAAATCGAGTGTCATCAGCCGCTATCGCGAGGTCGCATGCCGCGACGAGACCGGTAGCACCGGCGTAACACGCGCCATGCACGCGAGCGATGGTGGGCTTACCCACATGATCTAGTGTTTGCAGCAGTGTCGACAGTCGGGCGACATCTCCGAGATTCTGCTCGCGGTTGTAGCCGGCGGCTCGCGTCATCCAATTGAGATCGGCGCCCGCGCAAAACGCCTTGCCCCGGCCACCGAGCACGATCACCCGAACGTCGGTACTCTCGCCGAGATCTCGAACCGTAGCGGTGAGTTCGTCCATGAGCGATTCATCGAGGGCGTTGCGTTGTTCGGGGCGTGCGAGCCAGAGTCTCGCAACGCCATCTTGAACCGTGCACTCGAGCGTTTGAGAGGCGTTCGACATGTTCGACCTCACATGCGGAAGACGCCGAAGCGCGTCTCAGGAATGGGCGCGTTGAGCGAGGCGGCGAGGCCGAGTGCCAGCACCCGACGAGTGTCGATCGGATCGATGATGCCGTCGTCCCAGAGGCGTGCAGTAGCGTAATAGGGGTGACCCTGCGTCTCGTACTGTCGCCGGATTGGATCCATGAAGGACTCTTGCTCGTCGATGCTCCAGCTGCCGCCGCGTGACTCGATACCGTCGCGACGCACTCGAGCCAGTACCTGGGCCGCCTGCTCGCCACCCATGACGCTGATTCGGGAGTTCGGCCACATCCAAAGAAATCGAGGCGAGTAGGCACGGCCACACATTGCATAGTTGCCGGCACCGAAACTTCCGCCAATCACGACGGTAAGTTTAGGAACCCTGGCGCAGGCCACGGCAGTGACCATCTTGGCGCCGTGGCGTGCGATGCCCTCGTTCTCGTACTTTCGGCCGACCATGAAGCCCGTGATGTTCTGCAGGAATACCAGTGGGATTTTTCTCTGGCACGCCAGCTCAACGAAATGCGCGCCTTTTTGCGCTGACTCTGAGAACAGGATGCCGTTATTCGCGATGATGCCGATCGGCATGCCTTCGAGATGCGCGAACCCCGTTACGAGCGTAGAGCCGTAGCGCGCCTTGAACTCGTCGAACTCGCTGTCATCGACGAGCCGCGCGATGACCTCCCGGACGTCGAACGGAGTACGTAGATCAGTCGGCACGAGACCGTAGAGGTCTTCGGCCGGGTAGCGCGGCGACTTGGGCGTGCGCTGGACCGGTCCCTGAGGTTTCATGGTGTTGAGAGCGCCGACGATCTGCCGTGCGCGTCCCAAGGCCTCGGTGTCGTTAGCAGCCAGATGATCGACTACGCCGGAGAGGCGCGTGTGTACGTCGCCACCGCCGAGATCTTCGGCCGACACCTCTTCGCCGGTCGCCGCTTTGACGAGCGGTGGTCCCCCCAAAAAAATCGTGCCTTGATTGCGGACGATGATCGACTCGTCGCTCATCGCCGGCACGTAAGCACCGCCCGCCGTGCAACTGCCGAGCACGACCGCGATCTGTGCGATGCCCTCGGCCGATAAGTTCGCCTGATTGAAAAAGATGCGGCCGAAGTGTTCGCGATCGGCAAAGACCTCGTCTTGATTCGGGAGGTTCGCGCCACCCGAATCGACGAGGTAGACGCAGGGCAGGCGGTTCTCTCTCGCGATCTCTTGAGCGCGCAGATGTTTCTTGACGGTGATTGGGTAGTAGGTACCGCCTTTGACCGTGGCGTCGTTGCAGACGATGACGCACTCGCGACCTGCGATGCGGCCGATGCCGGTGATGAGGCCCGCGGCGGGCGCCTCGCCGCCGTACATGCCGTCCGCGGCGAGGGGGGAAAACTCGAGAAAGGGTGTTCCGGCATCGAGCAGCAACTCGATGCGCTCGCGCGGGAGCAACTTACCGCGACTCACGTGGCGCTCGCGTGCTTGGGGTCCGCCGCCGGCAGCAACGGCGTCGAGCTTGCGGCGAAGGTCGGCCACGAGTTCTCGCATGGCTTGAGAGCGTGCGGTGAACTCGGCGCTATTTCGATCGACCGTCGACTCGATGACCGCCATGCCGGCCCCTCTTGTGAAAATCAGTAAAGGGTTGCAGTATTGTCCGACAATACTACCATTTAGGGTTCGGAGGCAACGCCATGGCGGTGGCAACAGAACTTTTTCTCGATCCCCTGCAGGACGACACCCTCGTCGAGGTACGCGAGACGGTTCGCCGCTTCGCTGAGGCTGAGATCGCGCCCGCCGC
>JBIIHO010000240.1:0-3171 GCA_044235605.1 Steroidobacteraceae bacterium
CGCGAACTTTGAGTACACCGACCCCAGCGGTTTCGGTGGTCATACCTAATCGACTCAGGATTGATGCGACGTCACGCTCCGAAAAAGCTTTGCCAAGAAGTAGTTGAACTTGAGCGATTCGCAGCGAGACCGTCTGAGGAGTTCGGACCTTCGCAGGCTCTTCGACGCTCATAACCCGGCCCGCTCGGCCGCCCGCAATCTGAATCAACAACGCAGTTGCACGCTCGATCGCCACCGCGCCGATTTCGGGATCGACGCCGCGTTCAAAACGATGGCTCGCATCGGTCGTCAAACCGTAGCGACGTCCCCGACCTGCGATCGCCGACGGCGCGAACCACGCCACCTCGAACAAGACTCGAGTCGTTTCGGAAGATACGGCTGTGCGCTGTCCACCCATTACGCCCGCGAGCGCAACAGGACCCGTCTCATCTGCGATCACGAGGGCATCGGAGGCCAGCTCGACGGTGCGACCGTCAAGTAAATCGCAACGCTCACCCTTACTCGCTAGACGTACCGTGAGCGACCCGTCGACTTTGTCGAGATCGTACGCGTGCATCGGCTGACCGAGTTCGAGCACGATGTAGTTGGTGATATCGACGATGGGCGAAATGCTTCGCAGACCCGACCGACGAAGTCTTTCGATGAGCCAACTCGGCGAGCGTCGAGTGTTGTCGACTTCGACGAGCACCCGCCCGTGGAAACGCGGGCATCCCTCGAGCGCCACGAGCCTCGCTTTCGCACGGGCATCGAGTGCCGGGTCGATAGCAGTGGGTGAGACTGCCGAGCAATCGGGCGGCGTCAGTGTTTTGCCCGTGAGCGCCGCGACCTCGCGAGCGATACCTCGTACAGACATCGCATCGCCGCGATTCGGGGTGATCGAAAGCTCGAGAACCTCGTCATCGAGCGAAAGATAATCACGCACGGACGTACCGAGAGGCGCATCGGCGGGGAATTCGACGATACCCTCAGAGGTGTCGGCGAGTCCCAATTCTTTGGCCGAGCAGAGCATCCCGGCAGACTCGACGCCGCGCAGTTTCGCAGCCTTGATCTTGAGGTCGCCGGGAAGATTGGCACCGACTGTTGCGAGTGCCGTACGCAGACCCGCTCGAGCGTTGGCGGCGCCGCAAACGATTTGCAGGGGAGCCGCCCTCGCCTCTGGGCTGTCACCCGTGATGACGGTGCATACCTGCAACTTGTCAGCCTGCGGATGCCGAACGGCGTCGACGATCTCAGCGACGATCACGCTCTCGAAGGCAGGCGCTGCAGGGGCGATGGATTCGAGTTCGAATCCCGCCATGGTCAGACGATCGCCCAGCTCGCGGGCCGAGAGGCCGCTCTGCACCCACTCGGTCAGCCATGACGTCGAGATCTTCATGCGGCACCGAATTGTTTGAGGAACCGCAGATCGCTCTCGAAGAACAGGCGTAAATCATTGACCCCGTACTTCAGCATCGCGAGTCGCTCGATTCCCATGCCGAAGGCGTAGCCTGTCCAGCGCTCGCCGTCGACACCCGCGGCCGCAAAAACATTGGGATGCACCATGCCGCAACCGGCAATCTCGAGCCATCCGGTGTGCTTGCACACCCGACATCCCGCGCCATCACAAAATACACACGACATATCGACTTCGGCCGACGGTTCGGTGAATGGGAAATAGGACGGACGAAGGCGCATCTTCAAATCTTTTTCGAAGAACGCCTGGAGGAATCCCTGAAGAGTTGCCTTCAGGTTTGAAAAGCTGACGTTCTCGTCGACGACGAGTCCCTCGACCTGATGAAACATCGGCGAGTGGGTCATGTCGTAATCGCATCGGTAGACACGACCCGGCATGATCATCGCGAGCGGTAGGCGCCCTTTCTTGAGCTCGCGGATTTGCACCGGAGACGTATGCGTTCGCAGTAGACGTCCATCCGGAAAATAAAACGTATCGTGCATCGCTCGCGCCGGATGATCAGCGGGGATGTTGAGTGCCTCGAAATTGTGAAAGTCGTCTTCGATTTCGGGGCCTGAGGCCACCTCGAATCCTGAGCGACGGAAGATTTGTTCGATGCGCAATCGCGCACGCGTCACTGGATGGACCGAGCCACGTGCCTCCCCACGACCCGGGAGCGTGACGTCGATACGACCCGCCGCGAGTTCCGCTTCGATAGCCTTCGACTCGAGCTCCGCTTGCGCCGAGTCGATCGCGGCCTGCACCTGCGCTTTGGCCTCGTTGATGCGAGCGCCCGCCGCAGGTCGATCGGCTGCGGGAAGCGAGCCGAGAGACTTCAATTGCTCGGTGAGAACGCCCTTTTTGCCGAGCCAGCGAACGCGAACCTCATCGAGGGCGGCGAGCGTCGTGCTCGCCGCCACCTCGTCGAGAGCCTGTCGCGTCAGGGTCGCGAGATCACTCACGACCGCACCTCAAGCGTTGCCGAGCGCTGCCTTGACCTTGTTGGCGATCGCCTCAAACGCCGGAGCGTCGTGAACAGCGATATCGGCAAGCATCTTGCGATCGATTTCGATGTTGGCGAGCTTGAGCCCGTTAATCATGCGGCTGTACGACAGACCGAACTGACGGGCGGCCGCGTTGATACGCTGAATCCAGAGCGCACGGTAGTCGCGCTTCTTGAGTCGACGACCCTTGTACGCGTACTGACCGGCCTTGATGACCGCTTGCTTGGCTGTGCGATAAACCTTGCGACGGGCGTTGTAATAACCCTTGGCTTTGCCAAGGACCTTCTTATGGCGACGACCCGCGGTCACGCCACGCTTAACTCTTGCCATGTTCGTTTACCTCGGTGGTTTGCTTAGGCGTGCGGAAGCAGTTGGTCGAGACGACCGACATCGCTCTCATGCACGAGGCTGGAACCGCCGGAACGAAGCTGGCGCTTGGTCTTGCGGGCCTTATGACCGAGGTTGTGGCGACGGCCGGCGGAATAGGACTTGTAGCCCTTCGCCGTTTTGCGAAAACGCTTCGCTGCCGCCCGGTTGGTTTTCAACTTGGGCATTTTTAATACTCCTTTTTCTGGCTTCGCTCGCAAGGCCCTTTCAGACCCGCTCACGTGCGGATGTTTACGCTGCCGTTCGGCCCACCATGGGTCGAATCGGCGGTGCAAACATCACTTCTTCTTCGGCGCAAACACCATGACCATCTGTCGACCTTCCATCAGCGGGTTCTGTTCGACGGTC
>JBIIHO010000241.1:0-3170 GCA_044235605.1 Steroidobacteraceae bacterium
CTCGCAGCGATACGAGATTTCTCGGACTTCTGTGGAGGGCCGCGGATGAAGATTTGGTGGAAAGGGAGGGACTCGAACCCTCGACCCCGGCATTATGAGTGCCGTGCTCTAACCAGCTGAGCTACCTTTCCAATTCGGCGGCCGAAAAGGGCCGCGAGTTTGGTCGGCCCCGCCCCGCCCTGTCAAGGCAGCCTCAGACCCGGGTCAACCAGCCGTACGGATCGGGCGCCTGACCCTGCTGAACAGCCACGAGGGCCGCACGCAACTTGAGGGTCTCGGGGCCGACCTGCCCATCGCCGACCGGATATTCGACGCCATGACGTACGAGCGTGCCCACGCTCGACAGTACGGCTGCCGTGCCCGAGAGGGCCGCCTCGCCAGTCTTGATCCACTCCATCATTTCGTCGACCGAAAACACGCGCTCCTCGATGCGATATCCCATGTCACGAGCGATCGTGAGCAGAGAGTCGCGGGTGACTCCGTGCAGGAAGCTGCTGTCTAGGCTGCGCGTCAGGATGTGGCCTGGACGGATCAACAGGAAATTGGAAGCGCCGGTCTCCTGTACTTCGCCACCCGGACAGAAGAGCACCTGATCGACACCATGCGCTTTGCGCGCCGCGAGAGTCGGGCCCATGGCCGCCGCGTAGTTGCCTCCGGTTTTCACCATGCCGAGGTGTGGCGCACAACGCTGAGCCTGTTCTTCGACCAAAATTTTGAGTGGTCGGATGCCGCCCGCGAAGTAATCCCACACGGGGCTCGCGAGGACGACGAGGCAGGCCTCGTTGGAGGGCGTTGAGGCCGCTCCGATATTTGGCATCGTCCCGAACAAGAGAGGACGCAGATAGAGCGCACCCGGCGCCTCGGGTACGTCGGCGCGAACGCGATCGACGAGCGCGTTGACCATGCTGGCGAGCAGCGCGGGATCAGGTTCGGGAAGAATCAGCGCCTGCGCGCTGCGGCGCATGCGCTCGATATGTCGCGCAAGACGGAACACTTGTACCGAACCATCCGGATGACGATAGGCCTTGAAGCCCTCGAAGCAGGAGCTGCCGTAATGCAGCGCGTGAGCAGCCGGATGAACCTCTAACGTGCCCGTACGGCGCAACTCCATCGGCGACCACGCACCATCGCGATACCAAGCGATCGCCATGGTGTCGGTGAGGATGCTGCCGAAAGGCGCGTTCTTGGGGCTGGTCGTCATCGTTTTCTACTCCGAGTCTTGGACGTCAATGATGCACCACCTGCGGCGGCGATGGGGAGCCCGAGATCGATGCCAGCGAGCTCGAACCCACGTCGGTAGTCGCGAATGTGCTTCTCGCACCACGTGCGGGCTGCGGCGGCATCGCCACGCTCCACGGCCTCGAGAATGCGTCGTTGCGCCGCAGCGATACGCGAGCGCGCTTGCGGCACGACTTCGATGAGTCGTAGTAGTGACGAACCGAGTAATTGCAGCAGCGGCTCTTGGCTCAAAGAGAGCACGTTATTGGCTGCCGCAGCCGCGAGCGCTCGAAAAAACTCGGCGGCCTGAGCAGCGGCGCGTGCCGTATCGGGATGTTCCGCATCGGCCATCGTGGCCGTGAGCGCCGACACGGACTCGGGCGTACGACGACGCGCGGCGAGCTCAGCGACTTCGGGCTCGATGAGCGTCATGGTCTCCCAGACTTCAGCGACCGTCGCCTGATGCAGCGTGAGTGCGCGGGTTACGCCGCTCGCGATCGCCAGTCGATCGGGCCGCGTCACCATCATGAGCTTGGAGCCGCGCTCACGACGTAAGAGTCCGCCCGACTCCAGTTCACGTAGTGCTTCTCGAACGGTCGAACGGTGGACACCGAGTTGCCGAGCGAGCTCAAGCTCGGCGGGCAATCGCTCGCCGGGCTGCAGCGCGCCTTCGGTGATACGCGCCGTGAGAACCGCCGCGACTTTACGGTAAGCCGGTTCGAGTTTGAGCGGAACGAAAGGCTCAGTCACGGAAGGCACTTAGGCCGAGCGCTCGAAGAGTTCTCGACCGATCAGCATACGGCGAATCTCTTGGGTACCCGCGCCGATTTCATAGAGCTTGGCGTCGCGCACCAACCGACCCGCCGGGTAATCATTGATGTACCCGTTACCTCCCAAACACTGCAGCGCCTCGAGAGCCATCTTGGTCGCCTTGTCGGCGGCAAAGAGAATGGCCGCAGCAGCGTCGTGACGACGACAGTTTCCTTCGTCGCAGGCTCGACCCACGGCGTAGACGAGCGAGCGTGCGGCGGCAAAGTCGGTGTACATATCGGCGAGCTTTGCCTGCATGAGCTGAAAGGTTCCGATCGGCGCACCGAACTGACGACGATCGTGCAGGTAGGGCAATACGATGTCGAGCGCCGCTGCCATGATGCCGAGTGGTCCGCCGGCGAGCACGGCCCGCTCGTAGTCGAGTCCACTCATCAATACCGCCGTGCCGCGATCGACCTCACCGAGCACGTTCTCCGCCGGCACGACGCAATCTTCGAGCACGAGTTCGCAGGTGTTGGAGCCACGCATACCGAACTTGTCGAGCTTGGGCGAGCGGGAGAATCCCGGGAAACTCGACTCGACGATGAACGCTGTCACGCCTTTCGGTGCCAGGCTCGGGTTGGTGCGCGCGTAGATGACAAGCACATCGGCATCGGGGCCGTTGGTGATCCACATCTTTCGGCCATTGAGCACGAAGTGATCACCGCGACGCTCTGCGCGCATCTGCATGGACAGTACGTCCGACCCCGCCCCGGGCTCGGACATGGCGAGCGCACCGATCCACGCTCCGCTTACGAGGCGTGGCAGATACCGATCACGCTGCTCATCGCTGCCGTTCAATCGGATCTGATTGATGCAAAGATTGGAGTGCGCACCGTAGCTGAGGCCCACCGAGGCAGAGGCCCGCGAAATCTCTTCCATGGCGATGATGTGGGCGAGATAGCCGAGGTCACTGCCACCCCAACGAGCCGGTACCGTCATGCCCAGCAAGCCCTGCTCGCCGAGCTTGGCCCACAGCGCCTTCGGGAATTCATTGAGGCGATCGATCTCCGCGGCGGCGGGCGCGATCTCAGCCTCAGCGAAGCGGCGAACCGTCTCGCGTACCTCGACGAGGGTGTCGTCCTGCAGGGGATCGAGAAAAAGTTCTGTTGCCACCGCCATGGCGTTGCCTCCGAACCCTA
>JBIIHO010000242.1:0-3165 GCA_044235605.1 Steroidobacteraceae bacterium
TCGACACCCGAATTACCACCGCCGATCACGGCCACACGCTTGCCTTTAAAGAGTGGGCCATCGCAGTGCGGGCAGTACGCCACACCACGATTTCGATATTCCGATTCGCCCGGCACGTTGACGTTACGCCAGCGCGCGCCGGTCGCGACGATCACCGATCGTGATCGCAGTGTGCCACCGTGGCTCATCACTACTTCGACGAGATCGCCAGGCTTGGCAGCCGGTACGAGTTTCTCGACGCGCTGCAGATTCATGATGTCGACGTCGTAGTGACGCACATGCGCTTCGAGGTCGGCCGCGAATTTCGGTCCGTTGGTCTCGAGCACGGAAACGTAGTTCTCGATGCCGAGCGTGTCGTTCGTTTGTCCACCAAATCGCTCAGCGGCGATACCCGTACGCAGGCCCTTGCGTGCGGCATAGACCGCAGCGGCTGCACCGGCAGGACCACCACCCACGATGAGCACGTCAAACGGCGCTTTGGCATCGATTTTCGCACGTTCTTTCTCGGCGCTGTTCGTGTCGAGCTTCGCCAGAATTTCTTCGAGGCTCATGCGCCCCGAGCCGAAGAGCTCGCCATTCAAGAAGACCATCGGCACGGCCATGATCTGTCGCGCCGTGACTTCGTCTTGATAGAGCGCGCCATCGATGACGACGGTTTCGACATTCGGATTAAGGACCGACATCAGCGTCAGTGCCTGTACGACGTCCGGGCAGTTGTGGCAGGACAGTGACATGAAGACTTCGAAGCGCAGCTGAGATGGCAAACTGCGGATCGTCTCAATGCTCGCGTCATCCACTTTTGGCGGATGGCCGCCACTCCACAGCAGTGCGAGCACCAGCGAGGTGAACTCATGACCGAGCGGCACGGCGGCAAAGTGTAGCGAGCTCGTAGCCCCAGCTCGTCGGATCTGAAACGAGGGGCGACGGATATGTTGACCGTCCAGCCTGACCGACACTTTGTCGGTCAGGCTGGCGATCGTTTCGAGCAGAGCCCGCATTTCTTGCGCGCCCTGCGACTCATCGAGAGAGGCAATCAACTCGACAGGCTGGACTATCTTCGTGAGATAGGCCCGCAACTGTGACTGGAGAGTTTCGTCGAGCATCATGATTTTCCGATGAGTAACGCGGCGTTTCTTAGATCTTGCCGACGAGGTCGAGCGACGGCTTCAGCGTCTCCGCACCCGGAGTCCACTTGGCCGGGCAAACCTGACCCGGGTTCTTGGCAACGTACTGCGCCGCCTGAACCTTGCGCAGCAGTTCCTTGGCGTCACGGCCGATACCGTTGTCGTGGATCTCGCACAGCTTGATCACGCCTTCCGGGTTGATCACGAAGGTGCCACGCAGTGCGAGGCCTTCTTCTTCGATCATCACGCCGAAGTTACGGGTGATGGTGCCGGTCGGATCGCCGACGAGCGGGTACTTCACTTTGCGGATCGTGTCCGAGGTGTCGTGCCACGCTTTGTGCGTGAAGTGTGTGTCGGTCGAAACGCCGTAGACCTCGACACCGAGCGACTTGAGGGTGTCGTAGTGGTCAGCGAGGTCACCGAGTTCCGTCGGGCAAACGAAGGTGAAGTCGGCCGGGTAGAAGAAGAACACGGACCACTTGCCCTTGATCGACTGGTCGGTGACGTCGACGAATTTACCGTTATGGTAGGCGGTGGCCTTGAACGGCTTGACGGAGGTATTAATGAGGGACATGTGATTTCCTATCGATAGTTAAGGGGGTTGCAACGCGCCACACCCTAGTGGCGCGGGGCGCATCATCGGTCGGAAATTGGGTTTTGTACAATCGATAGATCGAATGTTTCCGATAGATTTTATCAATCGAATTACCAATCGGCTGCCAGCTGCCCGTCAACCCGGGTAGACCTCTACAATCCCCTCGGACGCACTGACCTCCGCTCGGGGCCCAAATTGGGCCTCAATGCGCGAATCTTGGGGTGCGGTCACACGCTCACTCGCTTAAGGAGAAATGGATGTTCTCGAGTCTAGGTTTGGTCGAAAAATTCCAACTTGTTTGCGTGACGGCGCTCATCACGCTCGCTGTGCCGGTTGCGTCAGCGCAGGACTCTTCGATCAAGACCGAGCGCTACACGCTGAAAGTCGAGACGCTCGCGAGTGGGCTCGCTTCGCCTTGGAGCGTGGCGCTGCTGCCCGATGGACTGACTCTCATCACCGAGAAGCCGGGCAAGCTTCGCGTACTGCGCCAGGGGCGGTTACTGGAACGACCGGTTTCCGGTCTCCCGGAAGTCACCGTACGCGGTCAGGGCGGCTTACTCGATGTTGTCGCGCACCCCGGGTATCAAAAAAATCGTTTGATCTATTGGAGCTACTCGGCGGGGACCTCGACCGAGGTAGGTACCGAGGTGGCGCGTGGTCGGCTGAGCTGTGAGGGCGATGATTGCCGAGTCTCCGATGTCCAGGTGATTTTCACTCAGAAACCCAAGGTGAATGCTGGGCAGCACTTCGGTTCTCGGTTGGTCTGGGATGGCAGTGGAAACCTTTTTGTCACGCTGGGAGATCGCGGCCGTCAGGATGACGCTCAAAATCTCGGCAATCACATTGGCACTGTCCTGCGCATCTCCGAGACGGGAGGAGTCCCCGTCGATAACCCCTTCGTGAAGCGAGAGGGTGCGATACCCGAGATCTTCACGTACGGTAATCGCAACGTGCAGGGTGCTGCCATTCACCCGCGCACAGGTGAATTATGGGCGCATGAGCACGGCCCTCAAGGCGGTGACGAGCTCAATATCCTTCGGTCCGGTCGCAACTACGGCTGGCCGGTAATCACCCACGGGCGAACCTATGGTCTTGGCCGCACCATCGGCGAGGGCACCGAGCGTGCCGACATCCCGAAGGCGCTGAAGATCTGGCTGCCGCAGTCGATCGCGCCCTCGGGGCTCGCGTTCTACACCGGAACGCTGTTCCCGGAGTGGCGTAGCAGTCTCTTTCTCGGTTCGTTGCGAGAGCAGATGCTGATCCGTTTAACTTTGAGCGGCGATACCGTCACCGCCGAGGAGCGCATCGAAGGTTTCGGGCGAGTACGAGATGTGCGCGAGGGGTCGGACGGCGCGTTGTACGTGCTGTCCGAATCGACGGGGAAACTGTTTCGGTTGACGCCGACCAGATAAGTCATTTTTAAGGGGGTTTCTGATGAGTCTCGTT
>JBIIHO010000243.1:0-3163 GCA_044235605.1 Steroidobacteraceae bacterium
CGCCTCACCCGCTACGCGCAGCGCAGGCCCCACCGTGGTAACCGCAAAGAATCCGTAGACCACGGTCGGTACACCCGCCAGCACTTCGAGTAGCGGCTTCACGTATTTCCGAACTTTGATGGGTGCGTACTCGGCCAAATAAATTGCCGAGAAGAGTCCGATCGGTACGGCGACGATCATCGCAATGAACGAGATGAGCATTGTTCCGGCGAACAACGGAACCGCACCGAACGCGCCCGACGAACCCACCTGATCGGCGCGGATCGCCATCTGCGGACTCCAGTTCGTACCGAATACGAACTCGGTCACCGATACGATGCTGAAGAAACGGAACGCCTCGAAGACGATCGAGAGCACGATGCCGAGCGTCGTGAACACCGCCACCGCCGAGCAGCCGAAAAGCAGCACTTCGATCACGCGCTCATAAGAATTTCGCGCCCGCAAATCAGGACGGATCTTCGCGCGTACCCACAGCATGCCGACGATACCGATGGAAATGACGATCGCGGCGAGCGCGAGCTCGGCGATATCGCGCAGCTGCACATACTGCGCAGCGGCGATACGCGTTTCGGGCGCGACCATATCGGGCGACACATTGCCGGCGACGACATTACGCAAATCATTGAGCAACAACGCCAGCTGCGATTCGGGCAAAGCCTGGGAAGCGGCCGGCAGCTGCGCGATCACCAATCGGGTGATGACCGCATCTTGCAGCAACACCCAAGTGAGAAAGACGAGGAGTGCGGGCAGTCCACACCAAATCGCCGTGAGCAGTCCGTAATGCCCCGGCAACGAATGCAGGTCACGAATGCGACGCTGGCCGCCGACCACCGCGATCGCGCGCGTCTTGCCGAGCTGGAAGGCCAGCACCGACAAGGCAATGATCAGGACGAGGAGAATCGACGGGGTCATGAAGACGACAGAACCTGCATCACGGGGGGTCTCCCCAAAAGCCGCGGATTTTACCGTCTCCGACCTTCCGGGGTACGCCCGTCATCCAAATTTCATGTTGAGAGGGGTCAGTAGGTCCAATTGAAGTCGACCTGTAGACGCTCATAGTCGCGATCGAACAGGGTTCTGGCCGAGGGCAGGGTCACGGATGCCGCCACGTCCCGATTGGTTTCGTTGAGCATGTACGTCACGTTGAACCGCCAGCCTCTCGAGAGCTGGTAAGCCGCCCGGAACGCACTGCCCCCTCCATCGGTGTTGCCTGCGGCGAAGTCCGAGTCGATCCACTGCGCGAAAAGCGCGTCCTTCTCGATGCTCTGGTAGAGGTACCCCACCTCCCAGCTACCTGGGATCGCCGAGTTCGCCCGACCGTAGGTGAAACCCGCGGCGTAAGCGGTGTCGAGCCCCTTCGGAATGGTCGTCGCCGTGCTCGTCGTGGTGATCGAGTAATCCGCGGCCGAGTTCTGCGCCACATTCGCGAAGAGCAGCAACGGCTGCTCCCCGATATTGAACTGGTACTCACCGAGCAGTTCGAACACGTTGTAATCGTTGGCGAGGCAGGCCACACCCGCACTCACCGCCTTGCGACAGATCGTCGCACTCGTCGACGTCGAGTTGCCAAAGCTGCCAAGACCCGCCGAGCTCGAACTCGCGCCCTGAAAAGGGTTATAGCCGCGCACCGCCGCATGGTCGTAGAACGCACCCGCGATCAACACTCGGCTGCCGCCCGTTCGCGCCCATCGCCAGCCGAACTGCGCACCGACCATGCCCGAGTCCGCCGCCGTCGAACGCTCGGAGAACTGGGTATAAAACGCGCTGCCGAAGAAGCCGTTCGCCGCCTGCTGCCACTGCAGACCAACACCTTCCGGATTGATATCGTTGTCAAAGAAAAAACTCGACGTCCGTACCCACGGATAGCGCATCTTGCCGGCCAAGACCTTCCACTGATCGTTCGGCGACCACTCGACATATGCGGTATCGAGATCGAGCGCCTTGCGCGAATTCGCGTCCGTGAACGATTGGTTCGACGATCGGGCATCACCGCCCTCCGTCGAGGTGAACTGCACTTCGACCCGGGTGTTGTCGTTCACGCGGGCGAACGCACCCACACGCACACGAAACCGATTGCGATTGCGGGCCGAGACTGTGGCTTCCTGATCGATGTGCTCGTTGCGCACACGCAGATCGCCCTTCCACACCCAGCGACCCATCCACCCAGAGCTCGCTCCATCACCCACCGTGCGCGCGAGGTTATCGGACGTACGGTCGATCGAGTCCTGAAGATCGGTGTTGACGACCGCCTGTTCGGCGACCACCGCCTCGGTCTTTTCGGACTGTGACTTCTGCGCTGCCTCGAGTTGCGCGAGGCGCTCTTGCAACGCTGCGAGCTGCGCCTTCAAAACTTCGAGCTCGGACTGAACGGCCATCGCCTCAGTCTTCGCAGGTGTGACTTGCGCATTCACGAGGCAAGCCGCTCCCGAGGCCGCTGCGATGACCGCGGCGGCTGTGAACGATCGAATCGTCATGGAGATCCCTCTGGTTGGTTCGCGCCCGTTACGGAGCGAAATTTTTGAGCGCCCTCACGTCGGCTCGAGTCTTGGCAAGATCCGACTTCGGCTGCGGCACGAGACCGCGATCGGCAAGATAACCTTCCTCGCCGAGTGCTTTGTCGCTAACGTACTCGTTGACGAACTCCTGCAGACCCGGGATCACGCCGATGTGTGCCTTCTTCACGTAGATGAAGAGCGGACGCGAAGCGGGAAACTTGCCCGAAGAAATCGTCTCGAACGTCGGCTCCACACCCTCGACCTTCGAGCCACGCAGCTTGTCGAGATTTTCATCGAGAAAGCTGAAGCCGAAGATGCCGACGGCGTTCGGATTCGCCTCGAGCTTCTGTACGATGAGGTTGTCGTTCTCGCCCGCCTCGATGAACGCGCCATCCTCACGCACCGTGTGACAGACGCGCTTGAATCGCTTTTCGTCCTGCGATCGCAGCGCATTGATCCACGGATAGGTCCGACAGCCGGGTTCCATGTAGAGCTCGTGGAACGAGTCCCGCGTACCGGAGGTCGGCGGCGGCCCGAGAACCTCGATCTTGATGTTCGGCAGCGACTTGTCGATCTCGCTCCAACGCTTGTAGGGGTTGGCGATCAGCACCGACGGATTGGCCGGATCCGGAACTTGCTTCGCGAGCGCGAGGTAAACGTGCTTACGC
>JBIIHO010000244.1:0-3156 GCA_044235605.1 Steroidobacteraceae bacterium
GACGAATAGAGCGCTGAATCAGCAGGGCCGACAGAAGCCAGAGCCCGACGAATAATCCTGTGAAAGGAATCATGACGCGCAGCAGTTCAGCGGGCGCCATGAAAATAGTCGAGAGCTGCAGTGCCGCCATGATGACGAGCAGCTTGACCAATAGAGCGGCCTTGAAGCGCCCGACTAAAGCACCCAAAAAACCCAGCGCGGGTATCGCAAAGAAAATCAGATTTTTAGGGTTTTGCTCATCGCCGATGATGCCGATGGCGAGATTGACGAACACGAGCAAAAATCCGCCGATCGCGGCGAGAGCGACACCAACTCGATAGAGGGCGCTCGTCGAGGTGCGTAATGCGAGCTCGATGGTGCCGCAGACGGCAGCAAGTAGCGCTCCGACAACCAGAAAATCTTCTATTCCCCATGCGATTTCTTTGCTGAACTGCATGGCGATTGCCGGCACCGCCAAAATTAAGGCAGCTCCAGCCCACATGGGTAAATGCCAGGACTCTCTGGAAAACATCGGTACCTCTAAGAATGAGTGTACTCGCAGTTCATGCTCTGGTACCTGCGCTATGTTAGAAGCCTAACATAAAAACTATAAGACGGATTTCTCCCGTCGTCGACCGCCGTAATACTGATTTGCGCAGCCGATCGTGTAGCGGCGACAGGGAAAAAATAATGCTGCTGATGAAGAACCAATGGTTTTCAGCTCTGCCTATTGCTCTTCGTCACGGCTGGAAAAACAACCTGTTGATGGTCGAACTGAAGAAAGGACACACGGTGGGTCTCGAAGCGCGAGAAGGCAGGGTGTTCTTCCCGATCAATTGTGTCGCCTATATGTCGGGGCTGTCGGGCAGCGGAGCGAAATCGTATTTCCGGTTTTCGGGGGCTAACTTTCTGATCGGCCTCGCAGAGTTGCTCAGCTTCGGCGATATTCACTATGAATCCGAGGTTTGTGGTGATGGATATGCGTTTTCGTTGCCGGTGTCAGTGATGATGTCGGCGATGCCGGACCGAGTCGAGCTCAGCTCCTTGCAGGTTCGAGCCATCAGCCAGATTGCCGAGAGAGCGTTTTTCAGTACTCATTGCATTGGCACCCATAATGGGTCGAACCGGCTGGCTCGAATTCTGCTCGAAGCGTCCGATGCATTCGGCGACGGGCGTCACATCACTTTGACGCAACAAGAGCTCTCGGATTTACTTTTATTACGCCGCGAAACCGTCAGCCAATTGCTCGGTGACTGGAGCGCGCACCAAATCGTGTCCCTGAGACGGGGAAGCATCGCGATCGAAAACCGGGCGGAATTACTGGCCCAGGCTTGTAGCTGCTACTCGGTGATCAAGGAGTTCGAGCGGGCGGAGCTCGAACTTTGGAGGAGTATCCGCTGGGTCATCCCGAGTAACCTCAAATACGCCTAAAATGTCCCATCGGAGTCGCGAGACCCCCTTTGGAGTTGGGACATCGATGGGGATACAGCCAGATTACCGGGTCATTCCCGAGGTTCCCGCTTCGGTATATGTCGCTCCGCTAAAGCGACCCACCGGACTCAGCGAGGATTGGCTCGAGCCCTCTCAACGCCAATATTCCTCCGAAGAGCACCGGGTTTGGGATGACCTTTACGAGCGTCAGATGAGGCTGATGCCGAACCGAGCCTGCAAAGAGTTCATGTTTGGCCTCGATCGCCTAAACCTGCACCGCGGAGGTGTCCCGAATTTCGACGAAATCAGCGAAGAGCTTCGCGGTCTGACCGGCTGGTCGGTGGTGCCTGTCCCGATGCTGATACCGGATCACGTTTTTTACTATCACCTCGCCAATCGTCGTTTTCCCGCCGGGAACTTCATACGCTCCAGAGATCAGTTCGAATACATCCAAGAGCCGGATGTCTTCCATGACGTCTTCGGTCATGTGCCGCTGCTGACGGACCCCGTCTTCGCGAGTTATATGGAGGCTTACGGTCGAGCGGGTTGGAAAGCACTCAAATACAACCGCCTCAAGGCGCTGTCCGCGCTTTATTGGTATACGGTGGAATTCGGTTTGATTCTGGAAGAGGGCCAGCTGCGTATTTATGGCGCGGGCATTTTATCGGGCCCGACCGAGACGATATTTTCTTTGGAAAGTCTTGCGCCGAACCGCATCCATCTGAACGTCGATCGAGTGATGCGCACCGACTACACCATCTCCGATCTGCAAGCGACATACTTCGTGATCGAGTCGTTCCGTGAGTTGTTCCATATGACGGAGCAACGTGGATTCGAGCCTATTTACGAGGCTTTGGCGCCGGGGTTCCAATACGCTAAGACGGCCGCGCTCGATACCGACCATATTTATCATCGCGGTACTCAAGAATATGAGTTGCGCGGGGGTAGGGGATCGGGCGCGTCGCCGAACTGTTGAGCGCGTCGCTACCAGGCGATACCGTAATCTTCTCCGTGGTTGCCTGAGCCGCCCCAGAGCGTGCCGTTGTCGTGGTCGATCATGATGGCGTTGATCGGGCCTGCTGTACGGCGCTGGAATTCCAGACGATACCCACGCTCTGTCAGCTCGCTTCTCACCCAACGCGGAGTCTCGTCGTTGAGTAACATCTTGCCTGGGCTCGTCTCGTGCTTGCCGAAAGAGTCGCGCAGCTGAAAACTGTTCATGTTGGCTGCTTCGCTCGCCTGCTGGGGCGTCATCCCGAACTCGACCATATTCAAGAAAAACTGCAGTAGGTTTTGATCTTGGCTATCGCCGCCTTGTACGGCGAAGGCAAGCCAAGGTTTACCGTCCTTGATGGCCAGACTCGGAGTCAGCGTGACACGAGGCCGCTTGCCGGGCGCGACGACATTGAAAGGGTTCTCGCGTTCATCGAGCACGAACGACTGCATGCGCTGCGAAAGTCCGATGCCTGTCTTTCCGGCGATGACAGCCGGAATCCAGCCACCGCTCGGGGTCACCGACACGAGCCAGCCTTCGGCATCGGCTGCGACGACGGTGGTCGTACCACGCCAAAATGGCCCTTCGGGATCATCGAGCGGGTAGCTACGCATGACCGTCGGCGCCACACCGCCCGGTGAGTAGGGGCGTTCGTCGGTCGAGCTCGGTTTATCAGAGCGATCGATCAGCCACTTCGAATAGGGATTGACGCCGCTCTGGAACGGATAGGGATCGCCCGGTCCGATCGTCGG
>JBIIHO010000246.1:0-3128 GCA_044235605.1 Steroidobacteraceae bacterium
TATTATTTGCGGTTGCGCCAGCTCCGCCAAAGCAGCAGAGCGCCGATCACGATCAGGGCAATGATGATTATTCGAGCCATAATCGCAGTATAGTGCTCGGGTGAGTCACCCGACCAACCCCACCGCCCAAGGAAGGGATTTCGGCAGCACGCCCTATCGCTGGTACGTGCTGATCACGCTCACGGCGATCTATACCCTCAACTTCGTCGATCGAGCCCTGCTCAGCGTGCTCGCACAGCCGGTCATCTCGACTTTCGGGTTGACCGACACCGAGTTCGGCTTCCTCGCCGGCCCTCCCTTCGCACTCTTTTATGCGCTCATGGGCATCCCCATCGCGCTCGCAGCCGATCGTTATAACCGCGTAACGATCATCTCGGTCTGCATCGCAATCTGGTCGCTGATGACCGCGCTCTGCGGCTTCGCCACCGGCTTTCTGTTTCTCCTGATCGCCCGCGTAGGAGTCGCGATCGGCGAAGCGGGCAGCACTCCGCCCTCTAATTCTTTGATTGGCGATTACTTTAGAGCCTCGGCGCGTGCAAAAGCGCTCGCAATTTTTTCGACCGGCGTGATGCTCGGTAACACCCTCGCCTATCTCGTCGGCGGTCCTCTCGGTCAAATGTCAGACGAGTCGGTCAAAGCCGCGCTCGAAATCTTTGGCCTCGCTCAGCTTCCGGAGTGGGCAGGTTGGGGTACCGACTACGGCTGGCGCTTCGCCTTCCTCGCGCTCGGCGTACCCGGTGTGGTGTTCGCATTCATCGTGTGGCTGACCGTACGCGAGCCT
Source organism: Steroidobacteraceae bacterium (assembly GCA_044235605.1). Taxonomy (GTDB): domain Bacteria; phylum Pseudomonadota; class Gammaproteobacteria; order Steroidobacterales; family Steroidobacteraceae; genus UBA964. Next base: position 782 of record JBIIHO010000246.1, read on the forward strand.
CCTCGTGGATATGCCGATTCGTCGGATCAACCCAAAGCCGAAAGAACCGGCATCTCGGCCACGCTACGCTTGCTGATGACGAAGCGCAGTTATTGGCATATGACGGCAGGCGCGTCGCTCGTGGCCATGGTCGGGTTCGGACTCGTCGGCTTCCAGGCGCCGATGATGCAACGATTGCATGGCATGGCACCGGGAGAGTTCGCGCTGCGCTTCGGAGTTCCTCTCAGCGTCGCCGGCGCGCTGGGAACACTACTCGCGGGCTATGTCATTCACGCTCTGAACGCGCGCACGATTCGTATTGTGGCCATCTGGCCTGCAATCACGATGGCGCTCGCGGCACCGCTCTACATTCTGGCCTTCAATCAACCGGGTGATCGACTCGATCTCGCGCTCGTGCTGTGGTTACTCGCAGCGCTCCTGCACTACGGCTACCTCGGCGCTCAATACACCATCGGTCAAGGCGTAGTCCCCGCCTCATCGAGGGCGTCGTCCATAGCGATCATGCTGTTCATCATCGCCCTCGTGGGTAACGGGCTCGGTCCGCAGATCGTCGGCCTGATGAGCGACAGCTTCATGACGGCGGGTCTCGAGACGAGAGGTGTCGGCGACTCGCTGAGCGTAGCGGCCTGCAACCCGAAGGCCATGGTCGCCCTACCGCTCGAACAGCAAGCCATTTGCTCTGCGGTTTACGCCGAAGGGCTTCGGAATTCCATGTCTTTAATGGCGCTCTTCATGCTGCCTGCAGCATGGTTTTTCTATCTCTCGTCGCGAACGCTCGACCGCGAAATGCTCGCGAGGTAGTTCGCGAGATCAGTCGCCGTTTCTTTGGTCGCCTTGGTGTAGGCAAAGGCGTGTGCCGCACGAATTTTTCGGTCGAACCAGACGAGTTCATACGAGGGCTGGCTCGGGCGAGTCGCCGCCAACCAAAGTGCCGTGTCAGCGCCGGAGCGCGCATCGCGCAAGACCGGTCTGAACCATCTTCTGAACTTCGGCAGCGAGCGCTGCACGCCAGCGGTGTCCGCCCACCCCGGGTGCATGACATAGAACTCGATCCCTTTGTGACCGTGCTGCTCGCGCCAAAACGAGGTCAAAGAAATCTGAGCTCGCTTGTGCGCCGCATACGCCACCACACCATTGAACTGAGCGGGGTTCGTGATGTTGAGCAGCGCCGTCGAGAGCGGCACGCTGTAACCCCCGCCCGAGGTGATGTTGATCACCGCGCTTCCCTCAGCGAGTGCACCGCGCTCGATGAGCCCTTCGGTGAGCACGTAGTGCGCGAGCAGGTTTGAAGCGAAAGACGCTTCGAAGCCCTCGGCCGTCACCATGAGCTCATCGTTCATCACACCAACGTTGTTCATTAGCACGTCGATACGGCCTACTCGCGATGACAGTCGCTCGACCAGTTGGCGTGTATCGCTCATCGAGGTGAAATCGCAGCGCTCGATCTCGAGTCCCGACAACCCTGCCGCCGCGGCTGCCGAGGCCAACTCGCGAAGCTTCTGCTCGGAGCGCGCGGCCGCTATGACCGTAGCGCCGCCTTTCAATGCCGCCCAAACCATTTGGCGCCCGAGTCCGCCAGATCCACCGGTGACGAGCCAGCGTTGTCCGCGAAAGTCCGGATTGAGCGCGGGCCAGAACATTCGACGCGCGAGGTAACCCACTTGCGAGAACGACGCCGCAAAACGTCCGTAGAACACCATCGCCCCAACGATCTGTCGTGCCTTGCTCATACCTAGCATTCTGCCCGATATAATCGCACCCATGAAAACCTCTCTCGCTTTGCTTTTGCTCCTCGCCTCAATTACCCAAGTTGTTGCAGTGGATCCCATCACCATCGAACGCGCTTGGGCGCGAGCGTCTGCGCCGGGTCAAACCGTCGGCGGCGGCTTCATGACCATCGTCCATCAGGGCGGCGGTGAGGACCGTCTCGTTTCGGCCACGACGCCCATCGCGCGCGAAGTGCAGATTCACACCATGAATATGGACGGAGGCGTCATGCGCATGCGCCCCGTCGAAGGAGGCCTCGCCATCCCCGCAGACGGCCGTGTCGTCTTGCAACCCGGGGGTCTGCATCTGATGTTCATGGAAATCAACGCTCCTCTCGTCGCCGGCACGACGTTCCCGGTTACGCTGCGTTTCGCCAAAGCGGGCGAGATCAAGGTGGAGTTCAACGTCGAAGCGCGAACCCGATGAGATTCAAAAGTCTTGGGCTCGCGCTACTCGCATCGGCGGCCTTGATCGCCTGCGCGCCGCCTCCGCCGCCGTTCAATGCGACAGAGGTGTCGAACCTTTCGTATGGAAGAGGCCTTGGCATCCCTGATACCGATGGCGAGATTCGTCGTATCGA
>JBIIHO010000034.1:0-10272 GCA_044235605.1 Steroidobacteraceae bacterium
CTCGGGTGTGCCGTGACCACGAAGCCACCCCCCGGCGTCCATGGCCCGGTCAAATTGAGCTAACGAATCTCAAACGCCCGGTGAATATCCGTATTTCGCGCAAAGTCCGGGGGTACGGTCTCGCGGCTAATCTCGCGTACCGAATGACGAGTCGTCAAACCCTCATCCAGCCGAAATCTTTGGGCATTCGTCGAGAACACGAGCAAGCCACCGGGCGCGAGCACCGCCATACAATCTTCGATCAGCCCCACGTGATCGCGCTGTACGTCGAACACACCTTCCATACGCTTGCTGTTCGAGAACGTCGGCGGATCGCAGAAAATAAGATCGAATCGCTCGCCACGCTGGACCGCAGCGGCGAGCCACTCGCGTACGTCGGCTCGCTCGAAGCGGTGCCGCGGACCGGAAAAATCATTGAGTGCGAGATTGGCCTGGGCCCATTCGAGATAGGTAGCCGAGAGATCAACCGTCGTGGTCGAGGTCGCCCCGCCCGCTGCGGCATAGACAGTCGCCGTTCCCGTATAGGCGAAAAGATTTAAGAAGCGCTTACCCGACGCGGCCTCGCGCAATCGCGCGCGCGTGATTCGATGATCGAGAAACAAACCCGTGTCGAGGTAGTCTTCGAAGTTCACTCGAAATCGAAGTCCACCCTCACCTACGATACGGAACTCGCCCCGCTCGTCGCGCTTGGTGTACTGATCACCGCGTTTGACGCGACGGCGCGTACGCAGATGAACGTGATCGGGCTTGATGTCGGTCGCCGCCACGAGGCCCGCGAGCGCCTCGGAGCGACGTTTGCGAACGGTTTCTTCGGGAATCTGTACTGGCGCCTGATATTCCTGCACCACGAGCCAGCGCTCCGAGTCGTCCGCCGCAGTGTAGAGATCGATTGCGAAGGCGTACTCGGGCATGTCGGCATCGTAAAGTCGGTAACAACCGACACTCTCGCGACGCTGCCAGGCCGAGAGCTGTTTGAGATTCTTGCGAATGCGGTTTGCGAACATCACGGCGCCAGGCTGCTCGGCGAGTGACAGGTCGATCTGCGAGCCCTGACGCGGGCGCAGGTCTCGCGCAGCCGACTCGCCGACGCGCAGGCGCAGCAATCGACACTCGAGCGCGCCGACGAACACGTTGTGAACACGATGTGCGCGCAATCCGAGCTCGAGCCCAAGCGACGCATCGCCACTTAGGATCGCAGCCTCCCAGCCCTGAAAACGTTCGCGCAAAACTTCTCCAAGTTCGGCGTGCACGGCGCGCGCTGCAGCCTGATCGCCCAAGCGAACACCCCAGGGCGGATTGGTGCAGAGCAAACCCTGTGGCGTCGGCGGCTCGGCGGTTTCGAGTGTGCCCGCTTCGAAGGCCGTGATCTCGGCCACTCCAGCATGCGAGGCGTTGATCGCGGCATCGCGTAGCAATCGTTTATCTTGATCTCGCCCTAGCAGTCGCATGCCCTTGGCTTTGCACTCCGCAAGTCCCGCAGCCGCTCGTGCTTCGCTGGTCTCGACGAGCCGTCGCCAGAGTTCAGCATCGTGACCCTTCCAGCTAAGGAACCCGAAGTAACGACGACGATGATTGGGCGCAATGCCTGCGGCCATGCGCGCCGCCTCGATCACGAATGTGCCCGCGCCACACATCGGGTCGATGAAACCTCCACCTGCGGCAGCGATCTCGGGCCAACCGGCTCGCATGAGAATGCCGGCGGCGATGTTTTCACGTAGCGGCGCCTCTCCCGTATCGCCACGCCAACCTCGCCGATGCAGCCCCTCACCCGACAGATCGAGGGAGACCGTCACTCGCGTTCCGACCGCGTGAGCGTGTACACGTACCGACGGCTCGAAGGTCGCGATGTCCGGACGTCTGCCGGTCTTCTCGCGTAGCGCGTCGCAGATCGCGTCCTTGAGGCGCAAGGTGCCGAAGTGCGTATTGGAAATCGCCGGATGTCGACCGGACCACTCACAGGCGATCGTTCCTGCCGAATCAATGTGCTCGGCCCAATCGACGCTGCGCAACGCGGCGTAGATCGCGGCATCATCGGATGCTTCGAACCGTAATAACTCGAGGTGGACGCGACTCGCGACGCGTGATTCGAGGCAGATTCGATAAGCGACCTCGAGTGCTCCCGTGAATGCGACCGTATTACCCCGCTCACGTACATCTAGACCGCCGAACTCACGAATCTCGCGCGCCAGCAAATCACCGAAGCCGCGCGGCACGCTCGCTACGAATGCACGAGGGGTGCTCATGGAGACGGTGGCCACGACCGAAGATTCCTCGCGCCCGCTTTCAAATGTCGACAAAGAATTCGGTAAGCATCGGCATCGAAGCCCTCGAGAGGCGAACTGAGGCGCGGCGCCAGGTCGGCGCGTTGATCGAACTCATCCACCACCACTGTGCCGAGATATTGCCAGCCATCGATCACATGCCAGTGACGCACCCCGAGCGCACTCACCTCCTCAACTGCAACGGGACCCTCCTGTGGCCAAGCGCGTAATTTGAGCGAAGCCAGTTGAAGCTTCAGTCGCGCGCCGTGTCGCAACGCGGGCTCTACACCGACGCAGGCTCCCGCACAGCGTCCGACTTGATATCCGAAACAAGATCCGGATCCGGCCGCTTCGAGACCCAGCACACGCAGACAAAACTTATGGTCGCGAGCGAGGTTGACGAGCGCGGTCTTTGCTTGTCGCGCACTACGATAAAGTCCGAAAGCGTCTACCCCCGCGGGAATCGGCCCATCGAGTCGATGCAGCTGCGGCGCATGCGCGACGTCATCGATCAACCAGGTATACGACTCTCCGCCGCGCAGCCTACGGTTGTAGACCGGCTGCAATTCGCGCACGAGACGCGACTCGAGCAGCAAGGCACCGAGCTCACCGGCCGTCTCGGTCCACTCGATGCGCTGCAACTGCGACGTCAGACGCTGAGATTTCGAATCGCGACTGGCGCCCATGAAGTGCTCGAGCACACGCTCGCGTAAGTTTTTCGCTTTACCGACATAAATCAGGGCGTCACCCTCTCCGAAAAACCGGTAGACGCCCGCCGACTCGGGCAAATCGTCGATGAGATCGGGCGACAAATGAGAAGGCAGTGAGGGTCGTCGACCGACGCGATCGATCGCCGCATCGAGCGAGGAAGCCGGCCACGCCGTTCGCAAACGCTGCCAAAGCTGCGCGAGAACTTGCGCATCAGGCAACGCGCGATGACGCGAACTGCACTGCAGCCCGTGACGCTCGATGATGGCGTCGAGGTTGTGTCGACCCGCCTCGGGGTAGAGCTCTCTCGACAATCGCACCGTGCAGGTCAGCGGCGCCGAAAATCGACGGCCCGCTCGACGCATTTCAGCCCGCACGAATCCGTAATCGAATCTCACGTTGTGAGCGACAAATCGCCGATGCGCAAGACGAGATTCGATTTCCTCCGCGAGATCTTCGAATCGCGGCGCATCCTGCACCATGTCTTGGGTGATGCCAGTCAGACGCTCGATCGACGGCGGAATGCGCGTTCCAGGGTTGATGAGCGAACTCCACTCCCACTCGATTTCGCCCGCGCGCATCGCGACGATGGCGATCTCCGTCATGCGATGCCAGGCAGGATGCCCACCCGTCGTCTCAACGTCGACGAAGGCGATCGCTCCGTCGGCGAGCGAAGAATCCGAACCGTCCGAACTCACCCGAGCTCGATCCAGGTCGTCTTCAGCTCGGTGTACTTGTCGAAGGCATGCAGCGACTTGTCGCGTCCGATACCCGACTGCTTGTAGCCACCGAACGGCACGGTGATGTCATCGGCATCGTAGCAATTGACGTACACGGTCCCCGCTCGCAAGCCGCGGGCGATGCGATGTGCCGTCGAGAGATCGCGACTCCACACCGCCGCCGCAAGACCGTACTCGCTGTCGTTGGCGATCTTGAGTGCCTCTTCAGGTTCCTTGAACGACAGACAAGACAGTACCGGACCAAAGATTTCCTCGCGCGCGATGCGCATGCCCGGGGTCACGCCGTCGAAGATGGTCGGCTCGATAAAACAACCGCCCGTCTCGATACGTACCTGCGAACCCCCGAGATGCACACGCGCACCGTCCTGACGACCCGATTCGATCAAACCCAGCACCCGGTTCATTTGGATGTCGTCGACGATGGCGCCGAGGCGCGTCGCCGGGTCTAGCGGATCTCCGGGCTTGAACTCGCGAGCGATCGCAGCGACCTTCTCGAGCATCGCTTCGCGCAGGGACTCGTGCACCAGCAATCGTGAGCCCGCCGAGCACATCTCGCCCTGATTGAAGAAAATGGCGAACGCCGCGGTACGCGCCGCCGCGTCGAGGTCTGGGCAATCCGCCAGCACGATGTTCGCGGATTTTCCGCCGCATTCGAGCCCCACGCGCTTCATGTTCGACTGCGCGGCGTACTGCATCACGAGCTTGCCCGTCGCGGTCGAACCCGTGAATCCGATCGCATCGACGCCCATAGACAGCGCTAGCGCCTTACCCGCGGTTCCACCGAAACCCGGCACCACGTTGAATACACCGGCGGGAATGCCCGCCTCGAGGGCGATCTCGGCAAGTCGAATCGCACTCAGCGGAGATTTTTCGGAGGGCTTGAGCACCATCGAGTTGCCCGAAGCCAGCACGGGTCCTAGCTTCCAGGCCGTCATGATCATCGGGAAGTTCCAGGGCACGATCGCTCCGACCACACCCATCGGCTCGCGAGTGATCGTGGCCAGAGAACCCGGACCCGTCGGCGCCACCTCACCATAAATTTTGTCGATGGCCTCGGCGTACCATTCGATACAGCGTGCGGAGGACGTCACATCGACCTTCAGCGCATCGGAAATGGGTTTACCCATGTCGAGCGTCTCGAGCAGCGCGAGATCTTCCTTGTACTTCAGGATGAGCTCTGCGAAGCGCTTGAGCACCCGCTTGCGTTGAACCGGACTCTTCGCCGACCAGACACCCGAATCGAACGCTTTGCGCGCGCTCGCCACGGCCGCCTCGACATCCGGCGTGTCACAAGAGGCGACTTCGGCGATCAGCCGACCATCGATCGGACTTTTCTTTTGAAAAGTCGCGCCGCTCAATGCGGACACGTAGCGCCCCTCGATGAAGGCTTGGGTGGCTGGACGAAGACCCGCGGCACGCTCGTGCCAGAGAGAAGTGTTTTGCGCTGACATGGCGCGAAGTTTATCAGTCCATGCACTATTGCCCCGCGTGTCCAGATTTGCCCGCACCAAACCGGTGCGTAATGTGCGATAGAATCCGCGCAAAGCAGCGTTTCACGCCCGTTCAGGCTGGCATGGCGCTTGCTGATGACATCCCGTAACCCTTAAACCCCCGAGGTCATTCCCACATGAAGACTGCTCCCGCTATTGCCGTGCTCGCTCTCGGAGCCGCGGCGGCCACCGCCCAGGCCGAGGTGTCCTCAACAATCACCCTCGCCTCCGACTACGACTTCCGCGGCATCACGCAGACCGCGCGCGATCCGGCTCTGCAGGCGAGCCTCGACTGGTCGTCCGACTCCGGCTTCTATCTCGGCGCCTGGGCGAGCAACGTCGACTTTGGTGATGGCACCGAGTCCGAGTTCGAACTCGACTTGATCGGCGGCTTTGCCGGCAACTTCACCGACGACTTCGGCTATGACTTAGGCGTCGCTCGATATAACTACTTCGATGACGGCGACGACATCGACTACACCGAGTACTACCTCGGCTTGTCCTACAAGGCCGTATCCTTCAAATACTGGTACTCCTCCGACTTCGTGAACTCAGACTCGGGCGCGAGCTACATCGAAGCCAATGCCGACCTTCCCCTGCCCAGCGACTTCACGCTCTCACTGCATGTCGGTCGCTCGGGCGGTGACTTCTGGGGTGATGACAAGTACACCGACTACTCCATCGGCGTCGGCAAGACCGTCGGCAACTTCGACCTCGGCCTCAAGTGGGTCGATGGCAGCGACTTCAAGCCAGGCCTCGATATTGGTGACGCCAACTCCTCGGAGAGGAAGGTCGTCTTCACCATCGCGACCACTCTGCCCTGGGGCAATTGATCAACGCGATCTCGCGCTGCAGATCTCGCAGGCATAAAAAAGCGCCGGGGCTCAAACCCCGGCGCTTTTTCTTTTGGCTCGTTTGAAGGTTGACTCGTCGAGGACGAAATCAGGCGACCGCGCGGCGACGGGCGTCAAGTACTCGCTCGACGACCAAGCCACTCGCGACGTAGGTCGCCATCGTCATCAGGTAACCCGGAAAGTAACCGGCCACCGCCGAGACAAACGCGGTCAATGTGGGCGCCGTCGGCGACGGGGCCAGCCAGAACATGCCGAGATTGGCGACGATGAAAGTGACGAGGGCACTGCCCGCCACGGCAAGGCTAATACGTCCGTAGCCACTCTCTGCCACCCAGCGTCCCGCCACGAACAAGGCACCGTACGCCGGGATGAGAAAGAGGTAGGCGATGCTGTAGCAGTTGGTCGGTGTACCGAGCGCAAAGGCTGCGAGGTCGACGACCCAGCCGAGCACGAAGTAGGCCGGAAAGAGCCGTAGGTCGCGAAGCCAAAGGCCCGCGAGGAAGAAAACGGCCCACGAGGCATCGAGCGGACCGCCGTACTCGCCGAAGTGGCCGAGTCGGGTCACGGCCATGACGAGCGCCAGAGCCAGAGCCACCCCCCAAAACCCGCGACGGGCTGACATTGTGTTATCGATCATCCACCAAACTCCCCAACACGCTCAACGCGGCGCACGATAGCGCAACGTCACGAAAAATTCCCGACCTAAGGCCGGATAAAGCGTCGCCGTCTCGTAGCGACGGTCGAACGCGTTTGCCAGTCGCACCTGAACTTCGGTGGCACTTGAGACGCGCCATGCGCCAGTCAGATCAACCGTCGCATACCCTCCGAGCTCACGCGAATTCGCGAGGTCATCATACCTGCGGCTCGCAAACTGCACACTCGCGCCCAGATCGACACGGGCTCCACTCCATTCGAGGGATGAGCGACCCGACCAGGCCGGCCTTCGCGGAAGCTCTCGGCCCCGATTGAAACCCTGGCTTCGATCCTCTGCCGAGAGCCAGCCTAGCGTCTGGGAAATCCGCCACGGACCACCCCGCCATTCGATCGCACCCTCGAGGCCGCCGAGCGAGGCCTTCGAGACGTTTTGGGGCAGGAAGGTGGCAACGTCGAAGGCGATGAGATCATCGACCTCGCTGCGGTAGGCACTGACCGACCAACGCCCCCAAGGGAGCTGTTGCTTGAAGCCGATTTCGGTCGTCAGGGCGCGCTCGGGAGAGAGGTTCGGATTACTGAACCCGGGGTAATAGAGCTCGTTGAAGGACGGGGACTTGAACGCACTGCCGATGCTGGCATAAACACGCAAACCGTCTGAAAGCCGCATGCCCCAAGCGAGGCTACCCGTCGCATTGGAGCCAAACTGCTCGTTATCGTCGAGTCTGGCGGCGAGAGCGAGGTCCTGCAAACCGAAACCGAAGGCGTACTGGGCGAAGGCCGCGAGATTATCGCGGGATGGACGCGTGTAGGAGACGTCGCTTTCGACCCGGTCTTTCAAAAAATCTGCGCCGACCAAAAAATTGCCGGCACCGGCACGCCACTCGTTCTGCCAGGTCACGGTGTCGCGCGATGAGTTGAAGACACTCGTGAAGCTCGCCGAAGCGCTGAAGCTGGTCGACTCATCCCAGGAACGCCCTGCCGTCAGGGTGCTGCGCCAACCCGAGACGGGCTCGGCGACGAACTTGACGCCTGCGGCCTGATTGACGAGGTCCGACTGATTGAGGAACGACGAGTCGAAGGATACCTGTGCCTTCGCGCGCTGCGCGTAGGCCTCAAGTGTGGCGCCGCCGTCGAAACGATAGCCCGCACCCACGTTGACGCTGGTGTTGCGGTAGGGATCGCGATCAGGCTCGGACGTAAAGCAACCGCCGCCCGGCGGAAAGGGCAATCCGAGACAGGCGTTGATGCCGTCAGTTTCGAGATGCGAAACCTGCAGATCAATCCATGCCGACTCGTCGCCGACGCCACGACTCAACGCGAGTTGACGAGTACCGTTCGAGCCCGCCGTCACGCGCAGGGAGCGATCCGCCCCGCCGCCACGACGCGTAAAAATTTGCACGACGCCGCCCATCGCATCGGCACCATAGAGACTCGAACGAGCACCGCGCACAATCTCGATGCGCTCAACAGTGTCGAGCGGGAGATCTTGCAGCGCCGGAATTCCAGTCGTCACCGAGCCGATGCGCACACCATCGATGATCCAGAGCACGTGATCGGACTCACCGCCGCGAACGTACACCGAAGTAGGCTGACCGATTCCACCCTGCCTCGCGATGGCGACGCCTTCGACGCCAGCGAGCAGCTCATCTAGGGTTCGCGCCTGCGAACGTTCGATATCTATACGCTCGATGACCGTGACCGAGGACAGCGTGTCCTCGAGTGCCTGTAGCGTGCGAGTCGCCGTGATGATGTAGGGGTCGGTGGCGGAGCGGCCGTCGTCCGCCTGCACGCCCACTGCAGACAGACTCGTGATAATCGGGAATAAGGCCTTACGGGCCGAAAACAGAGCGCTCATCGATACTCCTTCTCGCGCTCCCACCGAGCACGCCATGGATATCGCGAGGCCGGTCTCCGGACTTGCGAGTGGCGCTGCTTGCTGCGCCTTGGATGATCGCCTTCCCGCACCCACCCTTGCAGAGGGAACAGTGGCCGAAGATCACCCTGCCTCGCTTACCGTTGCGGGGGCAGTGTCGGAATTACACGCATAGGCGAACTCACCGACTTCCCGTTTCACCTCCGATGCGACCACCGCACCGCAGGCACCTCACGAACGGACGAGAGGCTACGCCCTCGGGCCGCGTAGAGTCAACGGAGTGGCCAGGGTGGCGTCCGCCACGCGAGCCCGCTTGGGTTCGACGCGAGTCCGCTCGGCCGCGAGGCGAACCTAATCAGGAGCTGCAGGAGAGCGCGGAACAGCCCGCACGGTGCCGCGCCCATTCAGGTCGTCGCGCCGCATAAGACTCTCGGCCCGACTGACGCTCGTACGGATTGCGCAGCACAGCCAATAATTCTTCGAGCGGTTCGACGTTACCCTCTGTCGCCGCGTCGATGGCGAGTTGCGCGAGATAATTACGCGGCACGTAGCACGGGTTGTGAGCACTCATGCGGCGCTGCCGCTCGCTCGCCTCGAGACCAGTCTCCTCACCCCGCCGACGCCATCGGGCGAACCAGGCCTGCCATCGAGCCCTGAGATCTTCAGAAAGATCGGCGCCTTCATACAACGCCGGTCGGATCACCCGCTCGATGAGTCCGTCCGCGGCCTCGCCGAGGTGATCGCCGAGCGCTCTGAAAAGGATGGGCATATCGGTCTCGACGGCGGACATCAAAGAAAAAAGATCATCGACTAACGCCGCATCACCCTCTCGGTCGATGCTTTCGAGGCCGAGCTTGGCGGCGAGCAGATCCTGCCAAGTGCTGCTGTAAGTGCTGCGATAGAGCTCGAGTCCCTGCTGTAACGCGTCGCGATCGTCGATGATCGGCAATAGCGCCCCGGCGAGTCTCGCGAGATTCCATAAGCCAATCTGAGGTTGATTACCGTAACAATATCGACGACCCGAGGCGTCGGTCGTATTCGGAGTCCATTGCGGGTCATAGCCCTCGAGCCAACCGTACGGACCGTAATCGAGCGTGAGGCCGAGGATCGACATATTGTCGGTGTTCATGACGCCATGCACGAACCCGACCCTCATCCAGTGCGCGATCATCACGGCCGTTCGCCGGCAAATCTCGGCGAACCACGCCGCAGGCGTGGCCGGATCAGCAACATCGAACTCTGGGTAATGCGTTCGAATGACGTGATCGACGAGGCGACGCAATACCGCATGCTCATCGGCCGCCGAGTGGATCTCGAAGTTTCCGAAGCGAATGAAGGTCGGCGCAACTCGGCACACGATGGCGCCTGGCTCGGGCTGCGGATGTCCGTCGTAGAACATGTCACGAATCACGGGCTCGCCCGTCGCCACGAGCGAGAGCGCTCGGGTCGTCGGCACGCCAAGGTGATGCATGGCCTCGCTACAAAGAAATTCACGTAAGGACGAGCGAAGCACGGCGCGCCCGTCAGCGAATCGCGAGAATGGCGTGGGGCCTGCGCCTTTGAGCTGCAACTCGTGTCGTGACCCATCGACCGCGATGAGTTCGCCGAGTGTGATGGCCCGACCATCACCGAGCTGCCCTGCCCAATTACCGAACTGATGCCCACCGTAGCGCGCTGCATAGGGACGCATCC
>JBIIHO010000247.1:0-3121 GCA_044235605.1 Steroidobacteraceae bacterium
GCAGTTGACCCCTGACTTGGCACTCACATTCGAGGTGGACAACCTCACGGATCGCCTACTCGCCGATCGCGCCGACTTCGCTCAAGGTGACTGGCGTTATTTCCCGGCGCGCCGACGCAGCGCTTATCTCGGATTCGACTGGCGCTCGCGCTGAGCTCCGAGCGGAATCTGTTGGGTGATGCAGTGAATGTTACCGCCACCCAACAAAATCTCTCGCGCGGGCACGCCGACTACGCGACGATTCGGGAAAATGCCCTGTAGCTGCAGCATCACCTTCGCATCGAGTCGGCGATCGAGCATCGGTACGATTACGCCGCCGTTGGCGATATAAAAATTCACGTAGCTTGCCGCGAGGCGCTCTCCGCCCTTGCGAGGCTTCGTTCCAGGTCGCGGTATAAGACCCATCGCTTCGATGTGGGTCATCTCGAGCGGACCCGGCATCGGAATTTTGTGAATCTTCAAACGTCGTCCCCGAGCATCGCGCGCATCGCTCAAACGCTCGAATGCATCACGAGAAATTGTCGTTTGCGGATCACGCTGATCGTCGCACCACAGGAGCGCCACCTCGCCCGGCGCCACGAAACACGCCAAGTTGTCGACGTGCCCATCGGTTTCATCGTTGAACACACCACGCCCGAGCCAAATGATCTTCGACGTTCCCGTGTACACCTGCAGCAAGGTTTCGATTTGGCGACGGCCGAGCGATGGATTGCGGTTGGGGTTGAGCAAACACTCTTCGGTGACGAGCAGCGTGCCCTCACCATCAGAGTGGATCGCACCGCCTTCGCAAACGAGGGGCGCCCGATAACGCGCCAAGCCCTCGAGTGCGAGCACACGACGCGCGACGAGCTCATCGCGGTCCCAGGGAAAGTACAGTCCGCCGTCGAGGCCACCCCAAGCATTGAAATGCCAATCGACACCGCGAACCTCGCCTCGGGCTCCGACGACGCAGGTCGGCCCCACATCCCGCATCCAGGCGTCATCGCTCTCGAGACGAACGACTCGAATGCGCGGTTCGAGCGAACGCCGAGCCTCATCGAACTGTGCCGCCGACACACCGACCGTCACCGGCTCGAATCGAGCGATCGCGTGTGCCACGGCCGCGAACGCCCGCTGCGCCGGTCGCGCCTGCTCGCGCCAGTTATCCGGCCGATTGGGCCAGAGCATCCAGCAGCCTCGATGCGACTCGAATTCCGCAGGCATGCGGAATCCGTCCGCCAGAGGCGTTGAAGTCAAGGGGTCGTTCATGCGCGGGATTCTATCGAAGCCGCCGCATGGACGGGCCATCGCCGAACCCCATGGTAGAATTCGCGATCGCAACGGCGGGGGTTTCGAAGAATCGCCGGGCGTTTCAGAAGGAGTTCACAACACATGACTACGGCTTCTAAAGTCACCCTCACGCCACCGGCTGGGGGCGCCAAGATCTCTATCAAGGACGGCAAACTCGTCGTCCCGAACAATCCGATCGTCCCATTCATCGAGGGCGACGGAACCGGCCCCGATATCTGGCGCGCCAGCGTCCGAGTCATCGATGCCGCAGTCGCCAAGGCCTACGGCGGTCAGCGCAAAATTCACTGGCTCGAGGTCTACGCCGGTGAAAAGTCGAACAAGCTGTTCAACACTTGGCTTCCCGACGAGACCGTCGCGGCTTGCCGCGAATACCTGGTGTCGATCAAGGGTCCTCTCACGACCCCCGTCGGTGGAGGCATACGCTCACTCAACGTGGCGCTGCGTCAGCTCCTCGACCTCTATGTTTGCCTTCGTCCCGTTCGTTGGTTTAAGGGCGTGCCCTCACCCGTCAAGGCTCCAGAGAAAGTCGATATGGTGATCTTCCGCGAGAACACGGAGGACATCTACGCCGGCATCGAGTTCGAACTCGGGTCCGAAGAGAACAAAAAATTCAAGGAACTCTTCAAGGCAAACTTCCCGAAGGCCTACGCGAAGATCCGCTTCCCGGAAACCTCAGGTATCGGCATCAAGCCGGTGTCGCTCGAGGGTACGGAACGTCTCTTCCGAGCTGCCGTGGAGTACGCGATCGTCAACAAGCGCAAGAGCGTGACCATCGTCCACAAGGGCAACATCCAGAAGTTCACCGAGGGTGCGTTCCGCAATTGGTCGTATGCGCTCGCCGAGCGCGAGTTTCCCGGCGAGACCTATGGTTGGGAACAGTGGGAGCGCACCAAAGCCGAAAAAGGCGAGAAGGCCGCGAACGCCGAGATGGATGCCGCGAAGAAAGAAGGCAAGGTCATCATCAAAGATGCCATCGCCGACATCACTCTGCAGCAAGTGCTCACGCGTCCCGACGAGTTCGATGTGCTGGCCACCTGTAACCTCAACGGTGACTACCTCTCCGATGCGCTCGCCGCTCAGGTCGGTGGCATCGGTATCGCGCCGGGCGCGAACATCAACTACGTCACGGGTCACGCCGTGTTCGAAGCCACGCACGGTACTGCACCCAAGTATGCCAACCTCGATAAGGTCAACCCGGGATCGGTGCTGCTCTCAGGCGAAATGATGCTGCGCTACATGGGCTGGACCGAGGCGGCTGATGCCGTCATCACCGCCATGGATCGCACCATCGGTCAAAAAACGGTGACCTATGACTTCGCACGACTCATGGACGGAGCCAAGGAAGTCAAATGCAGCGAGTTCGCCGACGCGCTGATCCGCAATCTCTAAAGGTACCGCGGTGACCGCCGAGAACCTGATCGAAGAAGGATCTCGGCGGATCGCCGCAGCCTTCGCAGCCTACAACCGCGAGTTCCGCGAGATCACGCGGCGAGCCCCTGCGCGTTTTGAGGCTCGCGATTGGCACGGCAGCCAGCAGGACGCCGTCGAACGCATCGAACTCTACGATCGCTGGGTCAATCTCACCGTCGCGAATGCCCGACAAGAACTCGGCGACGTCGCGCTCAATCGACATCTCTGGTCGTCGATGCGCGATCGATTTCATGCGCGCACCGCAGGCTTGCCTGATGCCGCCTTTGCACGAACCTTTTTCAGTTCCGTCTCTCGCCGCGTGTTCGGCACCGTCGGAGTGGCGACGGATATCGAATTCGTTGGAGTCGATCTCGATCCTCTCGAGGGCGCGGGAGACAACGCCGAAACGCAGACGTACACC
>JBIIHO010000248.1:0-3112 GCA_044235605.1 Steroidobacteraceae bacterium
ACCTTGCGAAAAGCCGTTAGAACATCGCCCGCCTCGAGCCGATATAGTAGGCCCCATATGGCCGAATTCAGGCTCAAATCGGATTACCAGCCCGCCGGGGATCAACCGACCGCTATTGCCGGCCTGATCGACGGCCTACGCAGCGGACTCGCACACCAGACGCTGCTTGGGGTCACGGGCAGCGGTAAAACCTTCACCGTCGCGAACGTCATTCAAGCGGTTCAGCGACCGACCCTGGTTCTCGCGCATAACAAGACGCTCGCGGCGCAGCTCTACGGTGAGTTTCGGGAATTCTTTCCGGACAACGCTGTCGAGTACTTCGTGTCGTACTACGACTACTACCAACCCGAAGCGTATGTGCCGGCTAGCGACACCTACATCGAAAAAGATGCCTCGATCAACGAGCACATCGAGCAGATGCGCTTGTCGGCGACCAAGGCGCTGCTCGAACGACCCGATTGCATCATCGTCGCGACCGTGTCCTCGATATACGGACTCGGTGATCCCGAGACGTACTTGGCGATGGTGTTGCACCTCGTGCGGGGCGAGCGACTCGATCAACGCAAGTTGCTGCGGCGACTGGCTGACATGCAGTACACGCGCAACGAGATCGATTTTTCGCAGGGCACGTTCCGCGTGCGCGGAGACATCATCGACATCTTTCCGGCCGAATCCGGGCGCGATGCCATTCGGGTGGAGCTTTTCGACGACACGATCGAAGGTTTGTCGATCTTTGATCCGTTGACGGGCTCGGTCGTACGGAAAGTTCCGCGCTTCACGGTTTATCCGGGTACCCACTTCGTGACGCCCAAAGATCGATTGATCCAGGCTATCGACCAGATTCGCGAAGAGCTGCGTGAGCGACTTATCGAACTGCGTGCAGCCGATAAGCTGGTCGAGGCTCAGCGCCTCGAACAAAGAACGATGTTCGACATGGAAATGATGAAAGAGGTGGGGTACTGCGCGGGCATCGAAAACTACTCGCGATATTTGTCAGGCCGGGAGCCCGGTGAGCCGCCGCCGTGTCTTTATGATTACCTGCCCCCCAATTCATTGCTGGTGGTCGATGAGAGTCACCAGACCTTGCCGCAGCTTGGCGCCATGTACAAAGGTGACCGCTCGCGTAAGGAGACGCTCGTTGAGTACGGATTCCGTTTGCCCTCGGCGCTCGATAATCGGCCGTTGAAGTTTGAGGAGTGGGAGCGACTCGCACCGCAAATGATCTTTGTGTCAGCCACGCCTGGCGACTACGAGGCTCGCCATGCGTCTCAGGTGGTCGAGCAGGTCGTGCGACCGACGGGGCTTGTCGATCCGAACGTCGAAGTGCGGCCGGTCCGAACGCAGGTGGACGACGTACTATCTGAGATCTTGCAGTGTGTGGCGCGGCAAGAGCGAGTGCTCATCACCACGCTGACAAAACGCATGGCCGAAGATCTCACCGAGTATCTCGATGAGCATGGCGTCAAGGTGCGGTATTTACACTCCGACATCGAGACTGTCGAGCGCAGCGAGATCATTCGCGATCTGCGACTCGGTGTTTTCGACGTTCTGGTCGGCATCAACCTTCTCCGTGAGGGGCTCGACATGCCCGAGGTAGCGCTCGTGGCTATCCTCGATGCCGACAAGGAAGGATTTCTCCGCTCGACGAATTCATTGATCCAGACGATCGGCCGAGCGGCACGCAACGTCAACGGGCGCGCCATTCTCTACGCTGATCGAATCACCGGGTCGATGCAGCGTGCAATCGAGGAAACCGAGCGACGTCGACAAAAGCAAGTCGCCTTCAACGAAGAGCACGGCATCACACCCCGTGGCATCGTCAAGCAGGTGGTGGACGTCATGGAGGGCGCGCGGGCCGAGGGCGGCGCGCCGCTCCCGAAGGGTAAGCTTGGCTCGCGACTTGGCAAGGGTACGAAGAAAACAACGGGTGATTATGCGGCGGGTCCGGTACACGAGCTGCGCCCCGAACAGGCGCTGCGTCGCATGAAGCAGCTCGAGTCCGAAATGTTCAAACACGCGCGTAATCTCGAATTTGAGGAAGCAGCGCGACTACGTGATGAGATCGAAACGTTGCGGCGCGCCGGATTTGGCTTGCCGGAGGTGAAGGCAGGATGAAACGTCGTACGGTTCTCTGGTTGGGTCTTGGATCGCTGGGCGCGCTCGCCGTGGGTTGGAGCGTGCTTCCGCCGCGTCAACGAATGACCGGTGGCGCGGATCTTTTGGACGACGCTGAATCCTTTACGCCGAACGCCTGGGTTCGTATCGGTCGCGATGACTCGATCACCCTTTTCATGCCCCGAGCAGAGATGGGGCAGGGCACTCACACTGGGCTTGCGATGCTGCTTGCAGAAGAGCTCGGATGCGCGCTCGAGTCGATTCAGATCGCCGCGGCACCGATCGCAAGCGTCTACAACAACATTAAGGTGGCCGGTGGTAGCCCCGCCTTGAGCGAGTCGGAACCGTCCGTATCGAAACGCGTCGCTACTCATTTCACTGCAAAGTTAGTTCGTGAAATCGGTTTCATGGTGACCGGAGGATCGAGCAGCATTCCCGATTTATGGATCGTATTGCGTGAGGCGGGTGCTCTTGCCCGAGAGTCGCTGAGGGCCTCTGCTGCACGTCACTGGAACATCGCCATATCGGAGTGTTCTGTGAAAGACGGGCGCGTCGTTCGACCAGACGGCGAGGCCATGAGTTTCGGTTCAATCGTATCGCTCGGTAGCGATGCCATTGGAACGGTCTCGGAAGTTTCCTTGAAGACCGCCCGAGAGTGGACGCTAATCGGAACGCCTGCCAAACGTCTCGAGGCGGGCGACAAAGTCACGGGGCTTGCAAAGTTCGCGGCAGATGTCCAAGAGCCGGGGATGCTTTTCGCGGAACTTGAACTGTGTCCCGTGGCTGGCGGATCTCTGAGCAGTTTTGATGAGGCCGCCGTGCGTTCGATGCCGGGAGTCGTGGAGGTCGTGGTCATTGCGCCCGTCGCTGGCGCGCCCGCGGCCATCGGAGTCGTTGCCGATCAACGATGGCGCGCTCGACGCGCGGTGGAGTCTCTCAACGCCAAGTGGACTCCGGGCGCAGCAGGCGCTTTTGATCAGTCTCTGATCGATCAGGC
>JBIIHO010000249.1:0-3102 GCA_044235605.1 Steroidobacteraceae bacterium
GCTCGCAGGCGAGGGAACCATCGTAGTCACCATCGAAACCGGTAAACAGGCCTCTCGCTATCAGGGTATCGTGCCGATCGGCGGCGGATCTCTCGCCGCCTCGCTCGAACATTACTTTGAAACCTCAGAGCAATTGCCGACGCGGGTCGTGCTCGGCGCTGATGACTTCGGCACGGCGGGCTTACTTGTGCAGCGTATGCCGGGACAAGGCGGAGTTGCCGGCGAAGGTCTATCGCTCGAAGCCGAAGCAGACCGGACGTTTGCTGCGGCCTGCGAGGCGATTTCGGGCGTTCAAAGCGACGAGCTCTTGGCGCGACCGGCTGCGGAGCTCATGCGACGAACCTTTGCCGGACTCGATCTACGTATGCATGGATCGCAGGCCGTGAGCTTTTGCTGTCGATGCAGTGCCGAGCGTGTCGAGGGCATGCTGCGTTCGCTCGGCGCGTCGGAAGTGGAGTCCATCGTCGCCGAGCAAGGGCAGGTCACCGTCACCTGCGAGTTCTGTCACAAGCCTTGGGGCTTCGATGCGGTCGACGTGTCGCGCCTCTTCGGAGTCGCCGCCGATCAGCCCCCGGGTTCCAGCGCCGTCAACTGATCTTCGCGCGAGCGACGTCAGCCGAGGTGTGCGCTCGCGAGATACTCCTCGCTCTGCATTTCGTTTAGGCGACTCGCAGTCCTTTCGAATTCGAACTGCAAGCGCTCACCCTGATAAAGCTCGGTCGGTGCTGCCGCTGCGGATACGACGAGTTTGACGCGTCGATCGTAGAACTCGTCGACGAGAGCGATGAAGCGGCGGGCTGCATTTTCGCGCTCGCGCGTGAAGATCGGTACATCCGACAAGAGTACCGACTGATACTCGCGGGCGATTCCTACATAGTCGTCCTGACTGCGCGGTCCTTCGCATAGCGCCTCGAAGTTGAACCACACCACGTTTTCGCTTTGACGAATCGCTGGGATCGATCGCCCCTCGATCTCGAGACTGCCGCCCGAGTGTCCTGCGCCGTCTGCGAGATCCTCGAAAATTTCTGCAAGAGCCTGATCGACATCCGTCGAGCCTGCCTTCAGGTAAATCGGCGCGCGAGTGAGCTGCCGCAAGCGATAGTCCGTTCCTCCGTCGACACACACGACTTCGCAATGCCGCTCGATGAGTGCAATCGCCGGCATAAAGCGTTGGCGCTGTAAGCCATTCTTGTAGAGCCCCGCGGGCGGGACATTCGACGTGAACACCAGCGTAACGCCGCGATCGACGAGGTGCGTGAAAAGCCCGGCGAGCAGCATGGCATCGGCGATGTCGCTCACGAAGAGTTCATCGAGACAGATGAGTCGTGCTCGTGCGGCGATGTCCGTGGCGACGGCGGCCAAGGGGTCGACTTCATCGCGATGCGCGCGCAGACCGTCGTGGACGCTGTGCATGAAACGATGAAAGTGACTACGACGCTTGGAATCGGTGGGGACGCTCTCGAAGAAAAGATCCATGATCCAGGTTTTGCCGCGACCCACGCTGCCCCAGAGATAGACGCCTCGCGGTGCAGCGCCCGATTCCGAGCTCACCCAGCGACGAATCATTTTTTTGAACGTCGGCTCGGTCTGCTCCGACCAGAGTTCGAGTCGTAGTCGTTCGAGATGCGAGATTGCAGCGTCTTGTGCGGGATCTACGGAAAATCCACTGGCTGCGAGGGCCGATCGATAGCGCTCATGGAGCGACGGTGAGCTCGGGCTCACGATTGGAGCTCCGGAAGGTTCTTGAAGTACTCGAGCGCGCCCGGGTTGGCGAGCGCGTCGGTGTTGGTGACCGGCAGCCCGTGAACGATATTGCGGACAGCGAGTTCGACGATCTTTCCGCTGATGGTTCGGGGAATTTCCGGTACTGCGATGATGCGTGCGGGTACGTGCCGCGGCGAAGTATTCGTTCGAATGACCTCACGAATGCGTTGACGAAGCGGCTCATCGAGCACCACGCCCTCACGCAGCCGAATGAAAAGCACCACCCTTACGTCACCCTGCCAGTCTTGGCCGATACACAACGACTCGAGCACTTCCGGTAGTGTCTCGACTTGCCGATAGATTTCTGCCGTGCCGATGCGAACGCCGCCCGGGTTGAGCACGGCATCCGATCGACCGAGAATCACGAATCCGTCACTGGCGGTACGCATCGCGTAGTCGCCGTGATGCCACAGACCCGGGAAACGCTCGAAGTAAGCCTTGCGATAGCGACTACCGTCCTCGTCATTCCAAAAGCCAACGGGCATTGACGGAAAACTGCGTCGACAGACGAGCTCACCTTTTTCACCGGCCGGTAGTGAATTGCCGCGATCGTCGACGATGTCGACCGCCATGCCGAGCCCCGCACATTGCAGCTCACCACGGTAGACCGGAGCCGTCGGATTGCCGATACAAAAACTCGAGATGATGTCGGTGCCACCCGAGATCGAGGCCAGGTGAAGATCTGATTTGATCTCTCGATACACGAAGTCGAATTGCTCGGGCGCGAGTGGAGACCCCGTGGAAATCAGCGTACGCAGCGCCGGCAGGGCGACACGCTCTCGAGGGTGATAGCCAGCTTTGTCGAGTGCAGCGAGAAATTTCGGGCTGGTACCGAAGATGCTGACATGCTCTTCTTCGGCCATGCGCCATAGCACCCCCTCGTCGGGATGCAGCGGCGAGCCATCGTAGAGCACGAGCGTCGCACCGACCGCGAGCCCGCTCACGAGCCAGTTCCACATCATCCATCCGCAAGTCGTGAAAAAGAACAATCGGTCTTGACGACGCAGATCGACGTGTAACTCGTGTTCCTTCAAGTGTTGCAACAGCGTCCCGCCAGCACCGTGCACGATGCACTTGGGTTTGCCCGTCGTCCCCGAGGAGTACATCACGAAGAGCGGATGCTCGAAAGGTAGACGCGTGAATACGGCTTTCGCGCCCTGCGTACCGAAGCGCGACCACAGATGAACGGCTTCCGAGGGTAATTGCGCGAGATCCGGTGTGCTCGACACATAAGGCACCACGATCACCGTGGTGACAGACGGCAGCTCGGAAAGTACGCGAGCGATTGGGCTCAAAGAATCGATGGTTTTTCCAGCGTAAAAATAGCCGTCGGCCGTG
>JBIIHO010000035.1:0-10162 GCA_044235605.1 Steroidobacteraceae bacterium
CAATGCAACCCTTCCTCTCATACCTTCGGCCATCGTCGTGACGCTCGCGATCGTGACGTTTGGGACGACGGTGCTTTCGGGTATCGACTACACGCGACGTTCCTTTCTCAGCGCCTGGGCGCGTTTACCGACGCCACGCTCGTCATGACGATGCAGCAACTTCCGTTGGGTGTTCAGCTGCGTGAGCGGGCGACATTCGCAACCTTCGTAACGGGGTCTAACGTTGAGTCGATCGCGAGGTTGCAGAACGTAGCCACGCAGCGCGATCGCGCCGTCCTGTGGCTTTGGGGCGCGGAGGACTCGGGTCGAACGCACCTTTTGCAAGCGGCCTGCGCTGCCGCACCGCTGGGTTCGCGGATCGCTTACCTGCCGCTACGAGAGCTCGGCGAGGCGACGGTCGATTTTCTGGGAGGAGCGCTCGGCGTCGAGTTGCTATGCCTCGACGATGTCGACGCCGTGCTCGGAGTGCCTGCAGTCGAGCAGGCGCTCTTTATCGCGTATCGGCGAATCGAAGAGCAGGGAGGTCGTATCATCGCGACCGCCTCCGGCGCGCCGGCTGCGCTCCGCTGGGGGCTTGCCGACATCGCGTCGCGTTTCGGCGCAGCAGAGATTTTCCAAATTCGAGCGCTCGATGAGTCGGGACAGCATGAGGCGCTGCGATTGCGCGCCGCGCAACGCGGTCTGGAGCTGCCCGAAGAAACTGCGCGTTATCTGTTGCGCCGATTTCCGCGCGACATGCGCTCACTCGGCAAGTTACTCGACGAGATCGATATCGCGTCCTTGAGTGCGCAGCGCCGTCTCACCGTGCCGTTCGTTCGCGAGATCCTCGGCGAGCCTTAAGGGCGAGGGCGACCTCGGCCACTCGAGCGCCATGGGCCTGGGCGAGAGATTTTTCTTCTTCGGTGAGCGCCGTCGGTTTCCCGTAAGGCGTGAAGTGAGAGGCACCGTAGGGTGTGCCTCCCGAACGAGTGCTTGATAAGGCCGACTCCGAAAAAGGGATGCCGACGATGACCATGCCGTGATGGATGAGCGGCACCATCATCGAGAGTAGGGTGCTCTCCTGCCCGCCATGCAGGCTGCTGCTTCCGGTAAAGACCCCAGCGGGCTTCCCGATCAGAGAGCCATCCGCCCAAAGTGCACTCGTCGAATCGAGAAAATATTTGACGGGTGCCGCCATATTGCCGAACCGGGTGGGGCTGCCAAGCAGCAGACCATCACAGCGACGCAGATCATCGAGAGTCGCCCAGGGGGCGCCCGACTCGGGCACTTGTTGGGTGGGACGCTCGTTCTCGGCGGATACGACGGGCAGGCTGCGTAGCGTTGCGACTGCGCCTTCGATCGACTCGACACCACGACAAATGTGGCGCGCGAGTTCGGCGGTCGCTCCATGACGAGAGTGATAGACCACCAGAACTTCTGCCTGACTCATCGGGTTCTCCTCAAGACTTGGCATGCGCGCCGATCAGTCGCTCGATGACTTCGTCGGCGGGCCACTCCTCGTTGGCGGTCGCACGGCGGTGACGATATTCGAGCTTGCCCGAGTCGATACCGCGATCCGAAATAACGAGACGATGCGGAATCCCCATGAGCTCTGCATCGGCGAATTTCACACCGGGACGCGCATCGCGATCATCGAGAAGCACATCGATACCCGACTGCTGAAGCGTCGCATAGAGTTGCTCTGACAACGTGCGGACCTTTTCCGACTTGGCGGCATTGAGCGGGACAAGCACGACCGTGAACGGTGCGATGGGTTCCGGCCAGATGATGCCAGCGCCATCGTGGTTCTGTTCGATGGCCGCCGCGACGATGCGTGTCACACCGATACCGTAGCAACCCATGAACATGACGACGGGTTTGCCCGCTTCGTCGAGCACGGTGGCTTGCATCGCTTCGCTGTACTTGCGACCGAGTTGGAAGATATGACCTACCTCGATGCCGCGACGAATACGTAGTCGACCCTGGCCACCGGGACTCGGATCACCCTCGACCACGTTGCGTAGGTCGGCAGGAGTCGGCTCGGGTAAATCACGCCCCCAGTTCACCCCCGTCAGGTGATGATCAATCTCGTTCGCTCCGCAGACGAAATCGGCGAGTGCAAGCGCGGAGTGGTCTGCATAAAGTGGGCAGGTCAGTCCAACGGGGCCGAGGAAGCCCGGTTCACAGTTCGTCGCTGCAACCATGGCCTCGCGGGACGCCATGCGCAGGGGGCTGGCAACGCCCGGTAACTTTTGAGCCTTGATGGCGTTGAGTTCGTGGTCGCCGCGCAGTGCCAGCGCGACAACACCGCCTTCATCGCCCTCGACCATCAATAGTTTCAGCGTTCTCTGTGTCGCCACGTTCAAAAAATTGGCGACGTCGTCGATGGTTTTTTGACCGGGTGTCGCGACTTTCTGCATAGATGACGCAGCAGCCGGGCGCGGATCTGACGGGGCCAGCGCAGGCGCCAGTTCGAGATTCGCGGCATATTGATCGGCACCATCGGAGACGGCGATCGCATCCTCGCCGGAATCAGCGAGTACCTGAAACTCCTCCGAAGCTGTGCCGCCGATCGAGCCAGTGTCTGCTTTGACGGGTCGAAACTCGAGGCCCATGCGCGTGAACATCCGAACGTACGCGTCGCGCATGAGGTCATAGCCCTCTTGTAACGAGGGCTGATCGATATGGAAGGAGTAGGCGTCCTTCATGATGAACTCTCGACCACGCATCACCCCGAAGCGGGGGCGGATCTCATCGCGGAACTTGAGTTGGATTTGATAGAAGTTCACTGGAAGCTGTCGATAGCTTTTGAGTTCGCGACGCGCGAGATCGGTGATCACCTCTTCGTGGGTTGGGCCGATGACGAAGTCGCGCTGGTGGCGATCCTTGAGACGCAGTAACTCTGGACCGTACTGCTCCCATCGACCGGACTCTTGCCAAAGCTCAGCCGGCTGCACGGCCGGCATCAGTACCTCGAGGGCGCCTGCTCGGTCCATTTCCTCGCGGATGATCTGCTCGACCTTTCGGAGGGCTCTAAGGCCGAAGGGCGTCCATGTATAAATGCCTGCGGCGAGGCGACGAATCAGACCCGCGCGCAGCATGAGCTGGTGACTGATGACCTCGGCTTCTGAGGGTGTTTCCTTAACGGTGTTGATCGGATATCGGGACCAGCGCATGAGGGGGGCAGGGCTCTCGTCGAATGAGGGTGCGACATGTTACGGGCGCGGAGATTGTCCCGAAAGGTTCCCGACCCTATGATGGCTCGGTTTTTTGTGTCCCATGGGAGTTCCAGGTCCTTGACGAGCCCCCCGACTGCTTCGCAGCCCCCATCCGGCCCGCGCCGGGGTATCTATCTGCTGCCCAATTTGCTGACTACGGCCTGTCTAGGCTGCGGTTTCTTTGCCATTGTTTCGGCGATTAACGGTGATTTCGGTCGTGCGAGCGCGGCGATTTTCGTCGCCATGATCTTCGACGGTCTAGATGGCCGAGTCGCCCGTTGGACGCGCACCGAGAGCGTATTCGGTAAGGAGTACGACAGTCTTGCCGACATGGTGGCTTTCGGGGTCGCGCCGGCCTTGGTCGCCTACAAGTGGGGTTTTGCAGCCATTGCGGAATACGGCACGTCCTGGGCGCGATTCGGGTGGATCGCCTCGTTCTTTTACGTAGCCTGCGCGGCGTTACGCCTTGCTCGGTTTAATGCCAGAGCCGCCACCGTCGACAAGCGATATTTCGAAGGTCTGCCGAGTCCATCGGCCGCAGGGCTCGTGGCGGCGTTTGTTTGGTTTTCGAGCGAGTGGTACGACCTGGGTCTCGTTGGCCTCGTGCTGACCTTCGCAGTGTGTCTGCTTGCCGGTGTCATGATGGTCTCGGGTGTGCCTTACCCCAGCATCAAGCAAATCGATTGGAACGCGCGCATGAAGTTCTTCTACTTCGTGATCGTGCCGATTTCATTGGCGCTCGTCGCGGCCGAGCCACCGGCGATGCTGCTCATTCTTTTTACGATCTACGTTTTGCTCGCGCCCGTGATGTACGTCATCCGGCGCTTGCGTCGGGCAGGAAATGACTGACGAGCAACGCCGAGCGCGTTACCTCGATGCGCTCGGGATCGAGCAATGGGTCCGAAGGGCGATGCCTACCGAGCTTGATCGGGTCGAGGCTAATTTGGTGCCTCCCGCCACATCGACCGATGAGCTCGACTGGACGGCGCTGCGGGCCTGCGTAAAGGCTTGCGAACGATGCGGCTTGCATCAGACGCGTACGCAGACCGTGTTCGGCGTCGGCGATACGGAGGCGCACTGGATGGTGGTGGGGGAGGCACCCGGTGCCGAAGAAGACCGCCAAGGGGAGCCCTTCGTTGGAGCGGCCGGGCAGCTGCTGACCGCCATGCTCGCGGCGATCGATCTGCCTCGCGAGTCGGTGTTCATCGCCAATGTTCTCAAGTGCCGGCCGCCTGATAATCGCGACCCGAGACCTGAGGAAGTCGCCGAGTGCTTGCCGTACCTGCACCGGCAGGTGTCGCTCGTTCGGCCACGGATCATCCTGGCTTTCGGACGGGTCGCGGCGCAAAACCTCCTCGGAACCGATACGCCACTCGGAAAGTTGAGAGGAGCTGTCCATCGATTCGGTGCTCTCAACACGCCGGTCATCGTCACGTATCATCCCGCGTATCTGCTGCGCAGCCCGGGCGAGAAGCGCAAAGCTTGGGAAGATCTCAAATTCGCGCGGCAGACCTACTCTGAACTGCTTTTGGGGGCGTGACGCGCCTCGCGACGATCAAGATGGCTACGGTACTCAAAGATTTTCCCATTCCGCAGTTTGGTTTTCGGCGCATGCTGGAAGACGACGTTCCCGCGGTTGCCGAGACCGAGCGGGCGGGTTATGCCTATCCGTGGAGCGAGGGTATTTTTCGCGACTGTCTTCGCGCGGGGTACATCTGCCGCGTGGCGGATGTCGATGGCATTCTGGTCGGCTACGGCATCTTGAGCGTCGCCGCGGGTGAAGCGCATATCCTCAACATCTGCATTCGGCCCGAGTATCGGTGTCGCGGCATGGGTGGCAAGATGCTCACGCATCTCATCGATCTTGCGCGTGCAGGCGAGGCAACCGATCTCTTCCTCGAAGTTCGGCCTAGCAATGTAGGGGCCGTTCGTCTTTATCAGTCCGCCGGATTCCAGCAAGTGGGAATCCGTCGCGGTTATTACCAAGCCGAAAATGGCCGCGAGGACGCCGTCGTGATGCGTCTTGCGCTCAATCCCTGACAAAAAGGTTTTTTCATGATTCTTGGCGACGAAGTCGCGCGACGCCGCACGTTCGCGATCATTTCTCACCCTGACGCGGGCAAGACGACGCTCACGGAAAAGTTGCTGCTTTTCGGGGGTGCTATTCAGCTTGCCGGTACGGTGAAGGGCCGTAAGGCGGCGCGGCACGCGACGTCCGACTGGATGCGTCTCGAGCAACAGCGCGGTATCTCTGTGACATCGTCTGTCATGCAGTTCCCGTACGGCGATTGCATCGTGAATCTGCTCGACACGCCGGGTCACGAGGACTTTTCCGAGGATACCTACCGTACCCTTACGGCCGTCGACTCTGCGCTGATGGTGATCGACTGCGCGAAGGGCGTCGAAGAGCGCACCATCAAATTGATGGAGGTTTGCCGCCTCCGTGCGACGCCCATCATGACTTTCATCAATAAGCTCGATCGAGATGGTCGTGCGCCGATTGAGCTACTCGATGAGATCGAGAAAGTGTTGGGCATTTCGACTGCGCCGGTGACCTGGCCTATCGGGATGGGTCGCGAGCTCAAGGGCATCTATCACCTGCTCGAGGACCGTATATACGTCTATCAGGCCGGGGAACGTGGCCGTGCGGGTGAGAATTTGGTGATCGACGGTTTGCATAGCGACGCCGGGCGCGAGTTATTGGGTGATCAAGCTGCTGCGTTCGATGAGGAAATCGAACTCGTAAGGGGTGCGACCCAAAAATTCGATCTCGATCAGTATCGAGCAGGGCGTCAGAGTCCCGTTTTCTTTGGTTCGGCCATCGCTAACTTCGGCGTGGAGGAACTGCTCAAGGCCTTCACCCGTCACGCACCAGGGCCCTGACCGCGCGCAACACGGCAGCGAGAGGTCGAGCCGACTGAGTCGAAGCTCACGGGCTTCGTTTTCAAGATTCAGGCAAACATGGACCCAGCCCATCGCGATCGCATTGCGTTCCTGCGTCTGTGCTCCGGTAAGTACACGCGCGGCATGAAGTTGCATCACGTTCGTCTCGACAAAGACGTTCGTATCGCCGATGCGCTCACCTTTCTCGCGTCCGATCGTTCGGCTGCCGAGGACGCGTTTGCCGGCGATATCATCGGACTGCACAACCACGGCACCATCAATATCGGCGATACCTTCACCGAAGGCGAGGAGTTGGGCTTCACCGGCATCCCAAACTTCGCGCCCGAGCTCTTTCGACGCGCGGTACTGAAAGATCCGCTCAAGATGAAGGCGCTGTCCAAGGGGCTCGGCCAACTTTGCGAGGAGGGCGCCACGCAGCTGTTCCGTCCGTTGCGAAACAACGATCAGATTCTGGGAGCTGTCGGCCAGCTGCAGTTCGAAGTGGTAGCGTTCAGGCTGGCTGATGAGTATTCGGTGCAGTGCAACTTTGAGCCGATCGGTGTTCATACCGCCCGATGGGTCTACTGCGCGGACGAGCGCAAGCTCGCGGAGTTCAAAACCAAGGCCTACGATCACCTCGCGGTAGATCACAGCGGCGCGCTCGTATATCTTGCGCCGTCAAGGGTCAACCTCGGTCTGATCATCGAGCGCTGGCCGGAGATCGTGTTCCGAGAAACCCGCGAGCAGGCCAACTGATATGACGAGCCCGTACAAGCGCCGCGATACCGTTTCCTGGGCGCTGTACGACTGGGCCAACTCTGCATTTGCGACGACCGTGCTTGCCGGTTTTTTCCCCGTTTTCTTCCAGCAGTTCTGGAGCACGGGAGTCGATCCGACCATCAGCACCTCTCGGCTCGGGTTTGCCAACGGTATCGCCGGGATCATCGTCGCGGTGCTCGCGCCGGTACTCGGCGCGATCGCCGATCGCACGGCCGGTCGCAAGCGTCAGCTCGTCATGTGGTCGATGCTCGGTGTGATCGGTACAGCTTCGCTCGGATTCATTGGTCAGGGTGAGTGGTGGTGGGCTGCGGCATGTTTCGTGATGGCCGGTATTGGCTTCAATGCCGCTAACGTCTTTTACGACTCCTTGCTCCTCGATGTATCCGCCAATCACGAGCTCGATCAGGTCTCGGCATTCGGCTACGCCATGGGTTACCTCGGCGGCGGCCTGTTGTTCGCTTTCAACGTCCTAATGACCTTGAACCCGCAGTGGTTCGGGCTCGATAGCGCAGCCGAGGCCGTGCAGTTCTCTTTCTTCACTGTGGCGGCCTGGTGGTTTCTGTTTACGTTGCCGCTGGCGCGGAATGTTCTAGAGAAGTCGGTGGCTGCGCCTGCAGCGAGCTTCTTTGTAGCAGCGCAGGACGGACTTCGCGAGCTTAAATCTACGATTCGGCATATCGGTCAGTATCGTTACATCACGCTTTTCCTGATCGCGTACTGGCTCTACATCGATGGTGTCCATACGATTTACACCATGGCGGTGGACTACGGCGTGGCGCTCGGTTTGCCCTCTTCGAGCTTGCTTGCGGCCTTGTTGTTGACGCAGTTCGTCGCGTTCCCATCTGCTTTGGTACTCGGTTGGCTCGGCAATCGTTGGGGGCCGAAGCGCGGCATTCTGCTTTGTATCGTCGTCTATCTCTCGGCGACGCTCTATGCGTATTTTCTCGATACCGTCGTCGAGTTTTTCGGACTCGCGGTCGTAGTCGGCCTCGTTCAGGGGGGTATTCAAAGTTTGTCGAGATCGCTCTTTGGGCGTCTCGTTCCCGAGGGCAAGGGCGGAGAGTTTTTCGGCTTCTTCAATCTCATGGGTAAGTTCGCCAGCTTCCTCGGACCTATGCTGATTGCCTCCGTCGCATTGATCACAGGAGATTCACGCTTGTCCGTCACTTCGCTCGTCGTTTTATTTATCGCAGGGGGTCTCGTGCTTCTGAAGGTGCCGAGTCGATGAGCGGATTTCCCTACCTGCCGCCCGAGACGCCGCAGGTCAAAAGTTGGTGGCGCCGCGGATTCGGTCAACTCGTGCTGCGGCTCTTCGGCTGGCGTATCGAAGGTAACCTGCCGAACATTCGCAAGTTCGTCCTAATCGTAGCGCCGCATACCTCGAACTGGGATTTCATCATCGGCTTCATGGTTTATCTCGCGCTCAAGCTCGAGACCATCTGGCTCGCGAAGCACACGGCGTTGCGAGGTCCGTTGGGGCCGCTCGGTCGATATTTCGGTGGCGTCGCGATCGACCGAGCTCGAGCAGGAAACGTCGTACAGGCCTACATCGAGGAATTTGCGAAGCGTGACCGAATGGTGCTCACGCTGACTCCGGAGGGCACGCGTAGTCGGGTCAGTGATTGGAAGCGCGGTTTTCATCACGTGGCCCGAGGGGCAGGGGTGCCGATCGTTCCCGTGGCGCTCGACTTCTCCCGTCGTCGCGCCGTATTTGGAGCGCCGATTGTCCTAACCGACGATTACTCAGCTGATCTCGCGAGGATCAAACCGTTCTTCAAAACCGAAATGGCCAAAGATCCTTCGAAGTACGACGATTCCCTGCCTACGAATCCGTAGCATGCCAAGTGGCGGGATCCAGACGGAAAGAGTCCCGGAGAATTACGTAAAGCGTCGGATGACGCTCTCTAAGATCGAGCGGTCGTTCAAAGAAAAACTCCGCCGCTACCGCTAAAAATTCGGTCAGATCTTCGGCGCCGTACGGATCCAGTAGCGTCTCCTCGCCACGATCGACGGCGTCACAAAGGGATTCATAGGCGGCTTCCAGCGCCGCTCGGGCGGCGCGATCTCCGCCGGGATGACTGTGCTCGAGAAAGTGTGTGACTTCGTGGATCACCACGTTATATCCGTCATTTCTAGCCTGTGAGTCCGCGACATCCCGCCACGACAATACGATTCGATCGCTTCCTTGCGATTGACCGGAGATGGCGCGGTACCCCTCGGTGACGACTCCTGTCTCCTCGTCCTCTTCCGACTCTTCGACCACGAATTCGTCGGGGTGCAGTGTGATGCCGTGCAGATCGTCGAAAGGGTAGTCGTCATGCCCCAGCGTCACGATGCAGGCTTGTGCTGCGATCACGATACGCATGTCATCGGTGACATCGAAACCGTGAGCACCCTCGAAGGGAATGCGTTCGAT
Source organism: Steroidobacteraceae bacterium (assembly GCA_044235605.1). GTDB lineage: Bacteria > Pseudomonadota > Gammaproteobacteria > Steroidobacterales > Steroidobacteraceae > UBA964. Next base: position 9,277 of record JBIIHO010000035.1, read on the forward strand.
GAATTCCTGAACTCGCGGAAGCAGGGTGTCTTTAAGCGTCTGAGGAAGATGCGCCCATAGGCGTACTTCGCGAGCGATCAGATCGGATAGAGCTGCCCCGGGACTCGGTAGGGCGGGCGTTCGCTCGTGGTGAGTGTCCGCAGTTCTGGGACCGAATCGCCGCCAGAGAAAGAAGACGACAAGACCTGCGACGGCCAAAAAAAGAAGAGAGCGCAGCACGTATTAGGGGCTCGCTGCGACGGTTTAAAGAAGTTCGCGTACGCGCTGCAGCTGTCCTTCCAGACTCGCGAGCGTGCGCTCAAAGTCGGCGATACGAGTCTTCTCTTGCGTCACGACTTCGGGCGGTGCGTTACGTACGAAATTTTCGTTAGCGAGCTTGGTATTCGCGCGCTTGATTTCATCGCGGATTTTGACGATTCGTTTATCGAGACGCGTAGCTTCGGCGTTGGGATCTATGAGACCAGCCATCGGCACGAGCACGCGCATCGCACCCACGACGGCGGTGGCCGAGGGCGGAGCGCACTCGCCAGCATCGAGAATCTTCAGGCTTTCGAGACCAGCGAGACGCTGAAGGTAGGACGTATACGTCGATAGGCGGGCACGTTCGGTCGTCTCGACATTTTCGAGGAGTGCAGGAAGTTTGCGCGAAGGACTTATGTCCATCTCGCCGCGAATCTGTCGAATACCGAGCACGAAGGCTTTGATCCATTCGACATCCGACTCCGCATCCGAATCGCGGGTCCAATCCGAGAACTTCGGCCAAGGCGCTGTCATGATCGTCGCCGCTTCCCTCGGATGGGTTCCCGCCAGAGGGGCGACGCGTTGCCAGATTTCTTCGCTGATGAAGGGCATCAACGGATGCCAGGCACGTAACAGCCCTTCGAGG